>JBEGMS010000300.1:0-4309 GCA_041182985.1 Actinomycetota bacterium | reverse complement strand
GCGCGGTGCGCGGCATCGGCCACTACGGCAACTGCGTCGGCGTCGCCAACATCGGCGGCGAGGTGCGCTTCGACCCGGGCTACGAGCAGTCGTGCCTGGTCAACGCGATGTGCATCGGCGTCCTGCGCGCGGAGGACCTCAAGAGCGCGACGGCGGCGGGCACCGGCAACCTGATCGTGCTGTTCGGGGCGCGCACGGGCCGCGACGGCATCGGCGGCGCCTCCGTCCTCGCGTCGCAGGACATCGACGCGGGCGGCGACGACAAGCGCCCGACGGTCCAGATCGGCGACCCGTACATGGAAAAGCGCCTGATCGAGGCCTCGCTCGAGCTGATCGCGAGCGACGTGCTCGTGGGCCTGCAGGACCTCGGCGCCGCGGGCCTCGCCTCGTCGGCGTCCGAGATGGCCTCGCGCGGCCCCGTCGGGGTGCGCCTCGACCTCGCGAAGGTGCCGCTGCGCGAGGTCGACATGGAGCCCTTCGAGATCATGATCTCGGAGTCGCAGGAGCGCATGCTGGCCTGCGTCGCGCCGGCGCAGCTGGCCGCGGTGCAGGCGCTGTGCGTCCGCTGGGAGCTCGAGTGCTCGGTGATCGGCGAGGTCGTCGAGGGCGACCACCTGATCTGCACCTTCGGCGACGAGGTCGTCGGCGACATCCCCGTCTCCGCGCTCGTCGACGACTGCCCGCGCTACGCGCTCGACCCGGTGCGTCCCGCGCGCCTCGCCGAGGAGCCGCTCGACCCGGCGGCGCTCGGCCCCGCGCCCGACCCGACCGACGCCCTCACGCGCCTGCTCGCCGCCCCCAACGTGGCCTCGAAGGCCGCCGTCTTCCAGCAGTACGACCAGCTCGTCGGCGGCGGCTCGGTCGTGCGGCCCGGCGCCGACGCTGGCGTCGTGCGCCTGCCCGGCTCGACGCGCGCGGTGGCCGCGGCCCTCGACGGCTCGGGGCGGCGGACGTGGCTCGACCCGCGTCGCGGCGGCCGCCAGGCCGTCGCCGAGGCGGCCCGCAACGTGGCCTGCACGGGCGCGCGGCCCCTGGCGATCACCAACTGCCTCAACTTCGGCAACCCGGAGCGGGGCGAGACGCCGTACATGCTGGTCGAGGCCGTCGAGGGGATGGCCGAGGCCTGCGAGGCGCTCGGCACGCCCGTCGTCTCCGGCAACGTCTCGCTCTACAACGAGCACGCCGGCGGCCCGATCCCGCCGACCCCGATCGTGGGCTGCGTCGGCCTGATCGACGACGCCGCGCATGCCGTCGGCGCGGCCCCGCGCGACGGCGCCGCGGTCGTGCTGCTCGGCGACAGCGCGCCGGCCGTCGACGGCTCCGAGTACCAGGCGGTCGTCCTGGGCGCGGTCGAGGGGCGCATCCCCGACGTCGACCTCGCCGCCGAGGCGGCGCTGCTCGGCGTCCTGCACGACGCGGCCGCCGCGGGCCTGATGCAGGCCGCCCACGACGTGGCCGAGGGCGGCCTCGCCGTCTGCGCCGCCGAGCTCGCGATCGCGGGCCGGGTCGGCATCGAGGTGGAGCTGCCCCGGCTCGGCGCGCGCGACGACATCACCCTGTTCGGCGAGCCGGGCGGCGGGCTCGTCCTCGCCGCCACCCAGGACCCCGAGGGCCTGATCGCGCTCGCCGCCGGGCGCGGCGTGCCCGCGCAGGCGGTCGGCCGGGTCGGCGGCCACGCCGTCTCCGTGCGGGCGGGCGACGCGACGGCCGCGCTCGACCTCGCCGACGCGATCCAGCTGCACGGCCAGACGATCCCGCAGATGCTCGAGGGCGCCTGAGATGTGCGGCGTCTTCGGCATCCACGCCCCGGGCCGCGACGTCGCGCGGCTCGCCTACTTCGCGCTCTACGCGCTGCAG
This sequence comes from Actinomycetota bacterium, assembly GCA_041182985.1. Lineage (GTDB taxonomy): Bacteria > Actinomycetota > Thermoleophilia > Gaiellales > F1-60-MAGs149 > F1-60-MAGs149. The sequence continues at coordinate 2,452 of JBEGMS010000300.1, read as the reverse complement.
CACCGCGGCCAGGAGAGCGCCGGCATCGCCGTCACCGACGGCAGCCGCATCACCGCGGTCCGCGACCTCGGCCTCGTCAGCCAGGTCTTCGACGAGTCGACGCTCGAGACCCTGCGCGGCGACATGGCGATCGGCCACGCGCGCTACTCGACGACGGGCTCGTCGCACTGGCAGAACGCGCAGCCCGTGGTGCGCCACCGCGACGGCCGCACCCTGGCGCTCGGCCACAACGGCAACCTCACGAACACGACCGAGCTGCGCGAGGAGCTCGAGGCCAAGGGCATCCGCTTCGAGTCGACCTCCGACACGGAGGTGATCGCGGCCCTGATCTGCGAGCACCCCGGCACCCTCGTCGAGGGCGTGCAGGAGGCGATCAGCCGCATCAACGGCGCCTTCGCCGCCGTCGTCATGGACGAGGAGCGGCTGATCGGCTTCCGCGACCCCGACGGCATCCGCCCGCTCGTCCTCGGCGACCTCGACGGGCACCCCGTGCTGGCGTCCGAGACCTGCGCGCTCGACCTCGTCGGCGCGCGCGTCGTGCGCGACATTGAGCCGGGCGAGATCGTCGTTCTGCACCCCGACGGCGTCGAGAGCATCCGCCCGGCCGACCCGCACCATCCCGCGCTGTGCGTGTTCGAGTTCATCTACTTCGCGCGGCCTGACTCGAAGATCGACGGCCAGCACCTGCACGGGGTGCGCGAGCGGATGGGCGAGCGGCTCGCCGAGGAGGCGCCCGCCGAGGCCGACATCGTGATCCCCGTGCCCGACTCGGGCGCGCCGGCCGCGCAGGGCTTCGCGCGCCGCAGCGGCATCCCGTACATGGACGGGCTGATCAAGAACCGCTACGTCGGGCGCACCTTCATCCAGCCCGACCAGGCGATGCGCGAGAGCGGCATCCGGCTCAAGTTCAACCCGATGCCGGACGTGCTCGCGGGCCGACGGGTCGTCGTGGTCGACGACTCGATCGTGCGCGGCACGACCACCCGCAAGATCGTCGAGATGCTGCGCGGGGCGGGGGCGACCGAGGTGCACCTCAGGATCTCGTCGCCGCCGATCATCTCGCCCTGCTTCTACGGCATCGACATGGCCACGAAAGACGAGATGATCGCGGCCGCCAAGTCGCTCGAGGAGATCCGCGCCGAGCTCGACGCCGACTCCCTCGCCTACCTCTCGCTCGAGGGGCTCGAGGCGGCGACGGGCCACGGCGACGACCGCTTCTGCCGCGCCTGCCTGACGGGCCGCTACCCGACGTCCGTGCCCGTGGCAGCCGACAAGGACCGCTTCGAGGCGACCCGCCTGCCGGTGGCCTGACGATGGCCGACGACCTGACCTACGCCGCCGCCGGCGTCTCGCTCGACGCGGCCGACGAGGTGGTCGAGCGGCTCAAGGGCGCCGTGCGCTCCACGGTGCGCCCGGGCGTGATCGACGCGCACGGCGGCTTCGCGGGCCTGCTCGCCCTCGGCGGCCTCGGCTACGAGGACCCGGTGCTCGTGGCGGGCACCGACGGGGTGGGCACGAAGCTCGAGCTGCACCGCGAGGCGGGCAGCCTGCACGCCGCGGGCATCGACTGCGTGGCGATGTGCGTCAACGACATCCTCTGCGTCGGCGCCGACCCGGTGCTGTTCCTCGACTACGTCTCGGTCGGACAGCTCGACCCGGAGGTCGTGGCGACCCTCGTCGAGGGCATCGCCGACGGCTGCCGGCAGGCCGGCGCCGCGCTCCTCGGCGGCGAGACCGCCGAGCACCCCGGCGTGATGGCGCCCGACAGCCTCGACGTCGCGGGCTTCGCGCTCGGGGTCTGCGAGCGCAGCCGCCTGATCGACGGGACCGGGGTGGCGGCCGGCGACCGCGTGATCGGCATCGCCTCCTCGGGGCTCCACTCGAACGGCTTCTCGCTCGTGCGCCGCGTCGTCGAGCGCGCCGGCGGCCTCGCCGCGGCCCCGGCCGACCTGCTCGCCCCGACCCGCATCTACGTCGACGACGTGCGCGCCCTGCGCGCCGCCGTCGAGGTCAAGGCGCTCGCCCACATCACGGGCGGCGGCATCGAGGGCAACGCGCCGCGCGTCCTGCCCGGCGGCTGCGGCATGGTCGTCGACCCGGCCGCCTGGCCGCGGCCCGAGGTCGTCCGGTGGCTCGCCGACCAGGGCGTCGCCGAGGACGAGCTGCGCCGCGTCTTCAACCTCGGGATCGGGATGATCGCCGTCGTCGATCCGGCCGACGAGGCCGCTGCGCTCGCGGCGCTCGCCGACCGGGGCGCGGGCGCGTGGGCGATCGGCGCGATCGAGGCGAGCACCGCGATGCGCAGCGGGTCGTCCGTGGTCGCCCGCCGGATCATCCCGCGTAGCGGACCCCCGCGCCCGCCTCGATCGCGCCGATCGCCCACGCGCCCACGCCCCGGTCGGCGAGCGCCGCGAGCGCGGCGGCCTCGTCGGCCGGATCGACGACGGCGATC
>JBEGMS010000299.1:0-3033 GCA_041182985.1 Actinomycetota bacterium | reverse complement strand
CGCTGGCCCGGGCCGCGGCGGAGGAGCCGCTCGAGCTCGAGGACACCGAGGCGCTCCTGACGGCGCACGGCCCCGAGCTCGCGGAGCTCGTCGCCCTGGCCGACGGGCGCCGGCGGGAGCGGGCCGGCGACGACGTGACCTACGTCGTCTGCCGGAACATCAACTACACGAACGTCTGCTACTTCAAGTGCGGCTTCTGCGCGTTCTCGAAGGGCCGCCTGGCCGAGAACCTGCGCGGCCCCGCCTACCTGCTCGACCTCGACGAGATCGCGCGTCGCTCGGTGGAGGCGTGGGAGCGCGGCGGCACCGAGGTGTGCCTGCAGGGCGGCATCCACCCGGGCTTCACCGGCGAGTGGTACCTCGACGTGCTGCGCGCGGTGAAGGCCGCGCAGCCCGAGATCCACGTGCACGCGTTCTCGCCGCTCGAGGTCTGGCAGGGCGCGGCGACCATGGGCTGGAGCCTCGAGGACTACCTCCGCGAGCTGCGGGCCGCCGGCCTCGGCAGCATGCCCGGCACCGCCGCCGAGATCCTCGACGACGAGGTGCGGGCGGTCCTCTGCCCCGACAAGGTCTCGACCGACCAGTGGCTCGAGGTCGTGCGCACCGCGCACGCGGTCGGCATCCGCACCACCGCCACGATCATGTTCGGCCATGTCGAGCGGCCGATCCACGTCGCGCGCCACCTGCACCGCATCCGCGACCTGCAGATCGAGACGGGCGGCATCACCGAGTTCGTGCCGCTGCCCTTCGTGCCCGAGGAGGCGCCGATCGCGCTGAAGGGCCGTGCGCGCTACGGCCCGACCTTCGACGAGACGGTCGCCCTGCACGCGACGGCGCGCCTCGCGCTCGACCCGTGGATCCCGAACATCCAGACCTCGTGGGTGAAGCTCGGCCCCGCCGGCGCCCGCGTGATGCTCGGCGCGGGCGTGAACGACCTCGGCGGCACGCTGATGGACGAGTCGATCTCGCGGGCCGCCGGCGCCAGCCACGGGCAGGAGTGCCCGCCCGAGCGGATGGACGCCGTGATCCGCGCCGCGGGCCGCGAGCCGATCCAGCGCACCACGCTCTACGGCCGGCCGCCGGAGGCGCAGGTGGCGCGCTCCTACGGCGCACCGCCGCTCGCCGACACGACGCCGCCGCCGTACGACGACCTCGGCCTCGAGCGGCCCGAGACGCTGATCCGCCCGGGCCTCGCCCGCGTCAGCTGACGCGGCGGGCGCGCCAGAGCACGGCGGCCGCGGCGGCGCACGCCACGGCGGCCCCTAGCAGCCAGCCGGCGAGGACGTCGGTCGGCCAGTGCACCCCGATCACGAGGCGGCTCGGCCCGAGCAGGACCCCGATCGCGATCGCGGCGACGCCGACCGCCTGGGCGAAGCGCCCGAGGCCCGCGCAGAGCAGGATGATGCCGAGCACGACCCAGGAGTCGATGCCCGTCGTCGCGTGCCCCGAGGGAAACGACGCCGTGGCCGGGTGGTAGGCCGACTCCGCCCAGTCGGGGCGCTCGCGCCCGACGACGCCCTTCAGCAGCGTCTGCAGGACCCAGCCGCCGAGCGCGCTGAGGAGCAGCCACTCGGCCCAGCGCCGGTGCGCCCGCCAGAGGATCGCCGCGGCCACCAGGACCACCGCGCCCGTCGAGACGTCGCGGGTGGCGAGGCCGACGAGGTCGGCCGGGTGGACGAGCCAGTCCGGGCGGCCGACGACCGCGCCGCCGAGCCAGCGGTCGAACCGCAGCTGCGCGCCCCACTCGGCCTGCCCGACGCCGAGCAGGACGACCAGGCCGGTCAGGATCGCGGCCGCGGTCAGGAGCGAGCGCGGGCGCGGCGCGTCAGTCGACGCCCTGCTCCATCGCCGCGCCGGTGCCGGCCTCGGGCTCGTCGCCCGCGGGGGCGGTGGCGGGCGCGTCGGCACCCGGGCCGAGGTGGCCCGAGATCGAGGGCTGGGAGAGGTCGAGCAGGCCCGCCTGGGCGTAGATGTCGAGCTTGTCGCGCGAGTCCTGGATGTCGAGGTTGCGCATCGTCAGCTGGCCGATCCGGTCGAGCGGCCCGAAGGCGCTCTCCGACTTCTCCATGCTGAGCCGCTCGGGGTGGTACGTGAGGTTGGGCGAGTCGGTCGAGACGATCGTGTAGTCCTCACCGCGGCGCAGGCGCAGCACGACCTCGCCCGTGATCGCGCGGCCGACCCAGCGCTGCAGGCCCTCGCGCAGCATCAGGGCCTGCGGGTCGAACCAGCGGCCCTCGTAGAGGAGGCGCCCGAGCCGCCGGCCCTGGCCGCGGTACTGCTCGATCGTGTCCTCGTTGTGGATGCCGTTGACGAGCCGCTCGTAGGCGATGAAGAGCAGCGCCATGCCGGGGGCCTCGTAGATGCCGCGGCTCTTGGCCTCGATGATGCGGTTCTCGATCTGGTCGGACATGCCGAGGCCGTGGCGGCCGCCGATCGCGTTGGCCTCCAGCACGAGCTCGACCTGGTCCGCGAACTCGCGGCCGTTGATGGCGACGGGCCAGCCCTCGTGGAAGCGGACCGCCACCTCCTCCGGCTCGATCGCGACCGTCTCGTCCCAGTGGGCGACGCCCATGATCGGCGAGACGATGTCCATCGACGTGTCGAGGAACTCGAGCCGCTTGGCCTCGTGCGTGGCGCCCCAGATGTTGGCGTCGGTCGAGTAGGCCTTCTCGACGCTGTCGCGGTAGGGCAGGCCGTGGGCCTGCAGCCACTCGCTGAGCTCCTTGCGCCCGCCGAGCTCGTCGACGAAGGCCTGGTCGAGCCACGGCTTGTAGATGCGCAGCGCCGGGTTGACGAGCAGCCCGTAGCGGTAGAAGCGCTCGATGTCGTTGCCCTTGTAGGTCGAGCCGTCGCCCCAGATCGAGACGCCCTCCTCGCGCATCGACGCGACGAGCATCGTGCCCGTGACGGCGCGGCCGAGCGGCGTCGTGTTGAAGTAGGCGCGCCCGCCCGAGCCGATGTGGAAGGCGCCGCACTGGAGCGCGACGAGGCCCTCGCGCACGAGCTCCGTGCGGCAGTCGACGAGCCGCGCGG
>JBEGMS010000298.1:0-5767 GCA_041182985.1 Actinomycetota bacterium | reverse complement strand
CCGCCTCGGGCCGCAGCTCGTCGGCGACGGCGACCATCCCCACCAGCACCCCGTCGCGGACGACGCCGACGATCGTGGCCGTCGGGTGCAGGTCGCGGAAGCCCGCGAGCGCGCCGTCGGGGCGGACGCCCCGCTCGGCGAGGAAGTCGAGGTTGCCGACGAGGACCGCGCGGCCGTCGACGGTCGCCTCCACCCCGCGCCCGACCCGCGCCCGGAAGGCCTCGGGCTCCGCGAAGGCGACCCCGCGCTCCTCGGCCTCGGCGACGATCGCCACCGCGAGATGGTGCTCGCTGCGGCTCTCCGCGCTCGCGGCCAGCGCCAGCACCTCCGCCTCGGCGGTGCCGTCGGCCGAGCCGACGCCGACCACGCTCGGGCTGCCCTTCGTGAGGGTGCCGGTCTTGTCGAAGGCGATCGCGGTCAGCTCGGCGATGCCCTCCATCGGGCCCGAGCCCTTCACGAGGATGCCGTGGCGGGCCCCCGCGGCGATCGCCGACAGCATCGTGGCGGGCACGGAGATCACGAGCGCGCAGGGCGAGGCCACCACGAGCAGGGTCATCGCCTGCAGGAAGGCCTCGGAGAAGGAGTGGCCGAGCAGGAGCAGGACGGCGAGCGCCCCGCCCGACAGGCCGAGCACGCCGACCACGTAGATCGGCTGGTAGCGGTCGAGCATGCGCTGGGCCGGGGCCCGCTGCTCGCGCGCGTCGCGCACCAGCTCGATGACCTTGGCCAGCACGGTCTCGTCGGCGCGCTTGACGACGCACACCTCGAGGTAGCCGTCGAGGTTGACGGACCCGGCCAGGACCTCCTGGCCCTGGTCGCGCGGCACGGGGAGCGACTCGCCGGTGATGGCGGATTGGTCGACGGCGCTGTGGCCCTGGTGCACCACCCCGTCGACGGGAATGCGGTCGCCGGGCCGGACGACGGCGATCATCCCGGGCTCGACCTCGGCGGCCGGCACCTCGCGCTCGGCACCGTCGGGGCCCTTGACCTGGACGACCTCGGGGCGCAGGTCCATCAGGGCGCGGATCGAGGCCTCGGTGCGCCCGAGCGCGAACTCCTCCAGCACGTTGCCCAGCGAGAACAGGAACAGCAGCACCGTGCCCTCCCAGAAGGCCTCCACCGAGTAGGCGCCGGCGGCCGCGATCAGCATCAGGAAGTCGACGTCGAGCTTGCGCGCCCGGAGCGACGCGAGCGTGGTGCGCAGCGAGAACCAGCCCCCGAAGAAGAAGGCGGCGAGCCAGATCGGCAGCGCCGCGGCGAACGAGACCTGCTGCACCGCCAGCCCGACGAGCAGGAGCAGCAGGGTCATCGCCACGAACCCGATCGCCACCCGGTTGGGCGCGTGCGCGAGCAGCGAGACGGTGTGCGCGATCCGCCGCGGGGCGAGCGCACGGCGCAGCCGCACGCCGACGGGGTCCTGCCCGGCGAGGCGCAGGTACGGGCTCTCGAGCTGCAGGCGCAGGAGCTCGGGGCGCAGGACGGCCGGGTCGTAGGCGACCTCGACGAGGTCGGCGGCCCGGCCGGGCTGCACGCTCAGGACGCCGGGCACGAGCCGCGCGCGCCGCTCGACGTCGGCGATGTCGACCGGACGCAGGGCGCGGTCGGCGACGAAGGCCATGGTGCCGATGTCGGCCACGGGCCCAGTCTAGGCGGGGAGGCAGCGCCGCCCGACGGCGGGAGAGCGCCCGGGGAGAGGGAGATGCGGTCGTTCTCCCGTCGCCGGACGGCGCTGCGCAGCGGGACTAGGCCTCGACCTCGCGGAGCTGGCCCGACTCGACGTGGTAGACGAAGCCGCGGACCTGGTCCGTGTGCGGGATGTACGGGCTGCTCTTGATCCGGTGGATCGACTGGCGCACGTCCTGGTCGACGTCGGGGAAGGCCTCGGCGGCCCACTCGGGGCGCTGGCCGGTCTCCGCCTCGATGCCCTGCCGGAACTCGTCGTCCGAGAAGGTCAGCATGCCGCAGTCGGTGTGGTGGATCAGCACGATCTCGCGGGTGCCGAGCAGCCGCTGGGAGATCGCCAGCGAGCGGATCGCGTCGGCGGTGGCGACGCCGCCCGCGTTGCGGATGACGTGGGCGTCGCCCTCCTCGAGGCCGAGCACCTTGGCCGGGTCGAGCCGGGCGTCCATGCAGGCGAGGACGGCCGTCTTGCGCGCCGGGGGCAGCGGCAGGTCGCCCTTGGCGAACTGGGCGGCGTAGGCCTCGTTGGCCTGGAGGAACTCGTCGGTGACGGTCATGGGCAGCGCTCCTTTGGATTCGTGATGCTAATGACAACGATCAGCATTGCAAATCCATGCCGATTCCCGCAAGGGATCCCCCGCACCTCCGCCGCTTCGGTACCGTTCAGGGGTGATCGCGCTCGAGATGATCGCGCTCGTGGTGATGGTCATCCTCGCGCTGCGCATGCGCCCGCCGGAGCGCGGCGTCTCGCCGCGGATCCTGTCGCTCCTCGCCGGGATCGCCACCGTCGCGTTCGGGATCGCGATGGCCGCGATCGTGATCGTCGTCTCGGAGCTCGTCTTCGGGATCGCGCTCCTGATCGCCGGCATCACCGGCTGCGTCTTCCTCTGGCTCGCCCGCGGCGGCTACGAGGATGACGACGACGAGGGCGATGAGCCGCCCGCCGATCCGCCCGAGGCGGACCCCGACGGCGGGCAGCGGCGCTTCCTGCGCAAGCGGACGCGCACCACCGGGCCACGCACGAATGCCCCTTCGGCATGATGACCCCGTGAAGGGCGCCACGCATCCGCTGCGGGTACGCCGAACCCGAATCGCGATCGCCGCGGCCGCGGCTGCTGCGGCCCTCGCGGTCTGGCCCCTCGCCGCCGGTGCCGTCACCACCACGACGCTCGGCGCGCCCGACGCGGCCCTGGCCACCACGGGCACGGCTCAGCAGTCGGGGCCGCTGGCGCGGGCAGACCACTCGACGAGCGCCGGATGGGCCTACGCCATCCCCTCCCGCGGCGTGATCACCCAGATCGCCTTCCAGCGCGGAACCCTCACCACGGCCGGAACCGTCCAGCCGATAGCCCTGTCCGGCGCGACGCCCGGCGTCAATGTCTTCACCGTCGCCGCGATCGGGACCGCCGTGCCGGTCGCCTCATCGCCCGCGCGCTCGGTCGTCACCGTCGCGACGAGCCTCGCCGTCGAGGCCGGGATGACCGTGGGCCTCCGCTGGAACGGCCTCGACGTGTCCTTCGGCCCCTACTCCGGCATCCACCTCTACTCGGCGAACGACCCCCTCAGCGTCGGAGCCGCCATGAACGTCGAGATGGCCGGCGTGAACACCATGCTCGTGCAGTACACCCTGTCGCTCGCCCCCACCGTGATCGCCGCGCCGACCGCCGGCACGGCCGCGCCGCGCACCGGAGTGCCGCAGACGGCGACGACCGGCACCTGGGGCTCGCAGCCGAGCGACTACAGCTACCAGTGGCAGCGCTGCGACGCCGCCGGCGCGAGCTGCGCGGCCATCGCGGGGGCCACGACCCAGGCCTACACCCCCGGCGCGGCCGATCTCGGCTCGACCCTCCGGGTCGCCGTGCAGGCGGCCAACGCCGCCGGCATCAGCGATCCCTCGACGAGCGCGGCCAGCGCGGTCGTCGCCTCGGCGGCATCGCTGACCGGCACGACGCCGACCTTCGCCGTGACGCAGGTCGGCGCGGGCTCGAGCGCGCTCGTGGAGATCCGCAACGCCGGCACCGCGACCGCGCGGATCGGGACGCCCGGCATCACCGGCGTCGCCGCCGCGGCGTTCCGGGTCGGCGACATCGACACCTGCCGCGGCACGACGCTCGGGCTCGGCGGCACCTGCGCGATCCTGGTCGAGTTCCTGCCGACCATCGCCGGGACGGTTGCGGCGACCCTCGAGGTCCCCAGCGCCGACGACCCGCGGTCACCGCTCCTCGTGCCGCTCGGCGGCACCGGACAGGTGGCGACCGCCCCGACGCCCCCGCCCGCCGCGCGGGTGACGTTCTGCCACCGGGAGGGCGGCCCGAACTACGTCCTGCTGACTACCGCCCCCGAGATCGTGGTCAACGCGGGGCACCCGAACCACGCGGCCGACATCATCCCGCCCTTCTCGTACCTCAAGAGCGGCCGCACGATCACCTTCGCGGGGCAGAACTGGGATGCCGAGGGCCGGGCGATCCTCGCCGCCGGATGCGTCGAGCCGTCCGCCCGCACCGAGCTGCAGGAGCCGCCCCGCGCGACGAGGGTCACGCTCTGCCACCGCGAGGGCGGCCCGAGCTACGTCCGCATCACCGTCGCGCCCGAGGCGGCCTTCAACGGGCACGCCAAGAACCACGAGCTCGACATCATCCCGCCCTTCTCGTTCACGCAGGCGGGCCGCACGGTCACCTTCGTCGGGCAGAACTGGAACAGCGCCGGACAGGAGATCCTGGAGAACGGCTGCCGCGACCCCGAGCCGACCGAGCCCGCCTCCCCCGCCGACAAGGTCACGATCTGCCACCGCGTGGGCGGCCCGCAGTACGTGCGAATCACGCTCGCCCCGCAGGGCGCCCTGAACGGGCACGCCAAGAATCACGACCTCGACATCATCCCGCCCTTCACCCACCGCCAGGGCAACCGCGTCATCAGCTTCCCGGGGCAGAACTGGACCCTCGCGGGACGCTCCATCTGGGCGGCCGGCTGCTCCGACCCGACGCCGCCGGCCCAGCCGGTGACGCCGACGGTGCAGTGCGTGGACGTCGCCGCGGACGGCAGCCTGACCGCGCACTTCGGCTACGCCAGCGCCAACACGCGGACCGTGACGATCCCGATCGGCACCGGCAACGCCATTGCGGGCGCGAGCGCGCCCGGCCAGACGACCGCCTTCGCGCCCGGCGTCGTGACGCGCGCCTTCAGCGTGTCGGGCGTCCCGGCCGGCGGCTCGGCGGCCTGGACCATCGCGTACGGCGGCGTGACGGAGACGGCCACCGCGAGCTCCGCGACCGCACGCTGCCAGATCCCGACGAGCGACGACGTGCCCCTCGGACTGATCGCGTCCTGCTCGGTGCGCTCGGGATCGACCTACACGGCCGTGTTCGGCTACCAGAGCGACGCCACGGCGGCCACGACGATCCCGGTCGGCACCCGCAACCACGTCGAGGTCTCCACGCAGCCACGCGGTCCGGTCGACCGCGGCCAGATCACGGCGTTCGCCCCCGGCCGTGACGCGAGCAGCTTCCAGGTCACGGGGATCCCCGTCGGCGCGACCATCACCTGGACCGTCGACACCGGCCAGCGCGTGCGCAGCGCGACCGCGAGCGCGGGCGACCCGGCCTGCGCGGCGCCCGTCGACCCCGTGCAGCCGCCCGAGCCGAAGCCGGACCCGCGCACCGAGCCGATCGGCCTGTTCGTGAGCTGCGTCCGCGCGAACGGCAACGGCACCTACGACGCCGTCTTCGGGTACGTGAACCCGAACCCGGCCGCGGTCACCGTGCCGATCGGGCTGGCCAATGCGACGGCCGCCGCCCCCGCCCCGGTGGGCCGTGCGGACCTCGGGCAGGCGACGACGTTCATGCCGGGTACGGTGGATCGCGCCTGGACGGCGACCTGGATCCCCGTCGGCCAGGCGCTGACGTGGACCGTCGCCTACCAGGCCACCACCACGGCGACGGCCACGTCGACCGCCCCGGCCTGCGCCGGCGGGAACCCGGAGCTGCCGCCGCGGCCGGAGCCGCCCGATCCGGAGCGGCCGGACCCGCAGGTCGCCGAGCCCACGATCGGCGTCTTCGCGCAGTGCGTGACGGTCACGGGCCGCACCTAC
>JBEGMS010000297.1:0-5870 GCA_041182985.1 Actinomycetota bacterium | reverse complement strand
AGGCCAAGACCCGCGTGATCGCGGAGCTCTGCACGGGGGCCGACGAGATGGTCGCCCGCTTCCTCGGCGTGCTGCTGGAGCACCGCCGGCTGGACGCCCTGTCCGAGATCCAGGGCGTCTTCGCCGATCGCGTGCGGCTCACCCGGGGCGAGCTCGCCGTCGAGCTGACGACCGCCGTGCCGATCGACGACGCGACCGCGAAGACGGTCGAGTCGCAGCTGCGCGAGGCCACCGGCCTCGACGTGACCATGGATCGCACCGTCGATCCCGAGATCCTGGGCGGCGTGGTCCTGCGCGTCCGCGACCGGCTCGTCGACGCCTCGCTCCGGCGCCGCCTCGACCTGCTCGGCCGCGACCTCCGGTCCGCCCGCATCCCCACCGCCTAATCCGAACGACGGAGACACCGACGTGAAGCTCAGCCCGGACGAGATCGCCACCATCCTCAAGAGCCAGATCAGCGGCTTCGAGGACACCGCCGACGTCGAGGAGATCGGCACCGTCATCCAGGTCGGCGACGGCATCGCCCGCGTCTACGGCCTCGAGCGCTGCATCGCCCTCGAGATGCTGGAGCTGCCGCACGGCGTCACCGGCCTCGCGCTCAACCTCGAGGAGTCGAACGTCGCGGTCGTGCTGTTCGGCGAGTGGCAGAAGATCCGCGAGGGCGACACCGTCCGCCGCACCGGCAAGGTCATGAGCGTCCCCGTCGGCGAGGCCATGATCGGCCGCGTCGTCAACCCGCTCGGCCAGCCGATCGACGGCGGCCCGGCGATCGAGACCACGGAGCAGCGCCAGCTCGAGTTCAAGGCGCCCGGCGTGGTCGACCGCCAGCCGGTGAAGGAGCCCCTCCAGACCGGCCTCAAGGCGCTCGACGCGCTGGTGCCGATCGGGCGCGGCCAGCGCGAGCTGATCATCGGCGACCGCCAGACCGGCAAGACCGCGGTGGCGATCGACACGATCATCAACCAGCGCGACTCGGGCGTGATCTGCATCTACGTCGCGATCGGTCAGAAGGCCTCCACGGTGGCCCAGGTCGTCGAGAAGCTGCGCGAGCACGGCGCGATGGACTACACGATCGTGGTCGCCGCGAACGCCTCCGAGGCCGCGCCGATCAAGTACATCGCCCCGTACGCGGGCTGCGCGATGGGCGAGTACTTCCTCTACAAGGGCGGCCACGCGCTCGTCGTCTACGACGACCTCACCAAGCAGGCCGACGCCTACCGGCAGATGTCGCTCTTGGTGCGCCGCCCGCCGGGCCGCGAGGCCTTCCCGGGTGACGTCTTCTACCTGCACTCGCGCCTGCTCGAGCGCGCGGTCAAGCTGTCCGACGAGCTCGGCGGCGGCTCGCTGACCGCCCTGCCGGTGATCGAGACGCAGGCCGGCGACGTGTCCGCGTACATCCCGACCAACGTGATCTCGATCACGGACGGGCAGATCTTCCTCGAGACGAGCCTGTTCTACCAGGGCGTCCGCCCGGCCATCAACGTCGGCATCTCGGTGTCGCGCGTCGGCTCGAACGCCCAGACGAAGGCGATGAAGAAGGTCGCCGGCCGGCTCAAGCTGGAGCTCGCGCAGTTCCGCGCGCTGGAGGCCTTCGCGCAGTTCGCCTCCGAGCTCGACGCCGCCACCCTGGCCCAGCTCAACCGCGGCCAGCGGCTCGTCCAGACGCTCAACCAGACGCAGTACGACCCGTGGCCCGTCGAGGAGCAGGTCGCCATCATCTGGGCGACCACGAACGGCCACGTCGACGAGATCGACGTCGCCGACGTGGCCCGCTACAACGACGGCCTGCGCCAGGCGCTGCGCGCCGAGAAGACGGTGCTGGCCGCGATCCGCGAGTCGCTCGACCTCTCCGACGAGACGGTCGACAAGCTGCGCGGCCAGGTCGAGCAGTTCGCCAAGGGCTTCCAGGGCTCGGCGGCCGCCGCGGGGGCCTCCGCCTAGCACGTGGCCTCGCTCCAGGACATCCGCCGGCGGATCCACTCCGTCAAGAACACGAGCAAGATCACCAAGGCGATGGAGCTCGTGGCCGGTGCGAAGCTGCGCCGCGCCCAGGTCCGCATCGAGTCCCTGCGCCCGTTCGCGGACGGCATGCACGAGCTGATCTCGGAGGCGGCGGGGCGGACCACGTCCCTGCGCAACCAGCCGCTGCTCGAGCGCCGCGACGTGCAGACCACGGCGATCATGCTGATGTCCGGCGACCGCGGCCTGGCCGGCGCGTTCAACGCGTCCGTCCTGCGCCGCGCCCTCGACGAGGCCGCCGCCGAGCGCGCCCAGGGCCGCCAGGTGGTCTGGTACGCCGTCGGCCGCAAGGGCGCGGGCTCGCTGCGCTTCCGCGGGGCCGAGCCGCGCCAGTCCTGGACGGGCTTCACGGACCGCCCGGTCTATCAGGACGCCGAGCAGATCGCGCACTCCCTGATCGCCGACTACGGCGAGCAGGTCTTCGACCGGCTGGTGATGATCTTCAACCACTTCGACTCGCCGCTCGTGCAGACGGTCTACGCGACCGAGGTGCTGCCCGTGCCGCTGCCGGAGCGCCTGACGGAGATGACGGCGCGCGACCGCGCGCTGATGGGCGAGCTCCTGTTCGAGCCCGACGCCGAGGAGCTGCTGGAGCCGCTCCTGACCACGGCGCTGGAGACGGAGATCTTCCGGGCGCTGCTCGAGTCGACGGCGTCCGAGCACGGCGCGCGCATGACCGCCATGCGCAACGCCTCGGACAACGCCCGCGACCTGATCGACCGGCTCACGCTCGACATGAACCGCGCCCGCCAGGCCGAGATCACGCAGCAGCTGCTCGAGGTCGTGGCCGGCGCCGACGCCCTCTCCTAGCCCCGTCGCGGGCGACCGTTCCCCGCGGCGCCCGCAGGCGCTACCCTTGCGGGCGGGAGAGGAGGCCGGATGGCCGCCGTCGAGCAGTTCGAGGCAACCGCAGAGCTGGTCGCTGGGCGCACCCCGCGCCAGCTGGCCCTCGCGCGGCTGCGCCGCGACCGCGTGGCGCTGATCTCGGTCGCCTTCATCGCGCTGCTCGTCCTCTTCGCCGCCGCGGCCCCCGCCTTCGAGGCGTGGACGGGCCACCCCGTCAACACCTCGAACCCGACCGGCGTCGACGACTACACGCTGCTGCCGGTCGGGCCCCTGCACGGCTGCCCCGCGGGGCTGGCGAGCGTCGGCGAGCGCCCGTGCTTCGTGCTCGGCGCCTCCAACTCGCTCGGCTACGACATGCTCGTGCAGCTCGCCTTCGGCGCGCGCACCTCGCTCCTGATCGGCGTCCTCGCGACGATCCTGACCACGCTCCTGGCGCTCGCCGCCGGGCTCGTGGCCGGCTACGCGGGCGGGCTGACCGATGCGGGGATCGCGCGCCTGATGGACGTCGTGGCCGCGTTCCCGTTCCTGCTCTTCGCGATCGCCGCGAGCGTCGTGTTCGGGCCGTCGGTGGCGCTCGTGGTGATCGTGATCTCGATCTTCTCCTGGTTCTACCCGGGGCGGCTGTTCCGGGGCGAGGTGATCGCGCTGCGCCACCGCGAGTTCGTCGCGGCCGCGCGGATGCTGGGCGCCTCGCACACCCGGATCGTCGTGCGCCACCTCCTGCCGCAGCTCGTCGGGCCCGTGATCGTGCTGGCCAGCCTGTCGGTCGCCGGCGTGATCGCCGCGGAGGCCGCGCTCACCTACCTCGGCTTCGGGCTGCCCTTCGACGTGCCCTCGTGGGGCCGGATGATCTCCGACGCGGTGCCCGGCGGCCTGTACCGCAACGCGCCGCACCTGATGCTGATCCCGGGCACCCTGCTCGTCCTCACCGTGCTGGCCTTCAACCTGCTCGGCGACGGCCTGCGCGACGCCCTCGACCCGCGGGGCTCCGGCGCCCGCTGACCCCGCGACTCCCGATGACCATCCTCACATCCACCACACGCGTTCCCACACGAAGGGGGAGATGACCATGCGCATCCGACTGGCGGCCCTGGCCGCCCTGATCGCCCTGCTGGCCGCGCTCGGCGCGGCCTGCGGCGGCGGCGCCGACTCCGGCGGCGGAGGCGGCGCCACGAGCGCGGCCACCGAGGCCGTGACGCCCGACAGCGGGGCCAGCTACCTCGAGGGCGGGTTCCCCGCCACCGAGACGCCCGTCAAGGGCGGCGTCCTCAAGATGGCCATGACCGAGAACATCGACTGCTGGAGCGGCCTGTCGTACTACGGCATCTCCTGGTCGGTCTTCTACTTCATGGCGCGCGGCCTCTACGGCTACCCCGACTCGGTCGACCCGGCCTCGACGGGCACGCTGACCCCGGACCTCGCGGCCGACATGCCGGAGCTGTCCGAGGACGGCCTCACCTACACGGTGCGGCTGCGCGAGGGGCTGACCTTCCCCGACGGCTCGGCGGTCGACGCCGGGGACGTCAAGGCCACGTTCGAGTACATGCTCGACCCGAACATCCAGTGCGGGACTGGCGGCCCGCCCGCGTCCGGCTACTACGCCGGCCTCAAGGGCTACGCCGACTGGAACACGGCGATGGAGGAGAGCAAGGGCAAGGAGAACATCGGCATCGCGGGCATCGAGGTCGTCGACGACCTGACGGTGTCGTTCACGCTGGAGGCGCCGGACGGCGCCTTCCCGCGCGCGCTGGCGATGGGCTGGTCGTACATCCGGCCGTCCGACACGCCGCACAAGGTGCTCGAGACCTCGCCGCCGTTCGTCGGCCCGTACCGGATCAAGGAGTACACCCCCGACAAGTCGCTCGTGATCGAGCGCGAGCCGACCTGGGCGGCCAACGTCGCGGCCGGCGTGCCCGAGGCGCCCGAGCAGAACAACATCGACGGGATCGAGCTCGAGATCGGCACCCCGGCCGACATCCAGCTCGCGAAGCTGAAGAGCAACGAGCTCGACCTCAGCTTCGGCAGCGACGCCCCGTACGGCTCGGACGTGCCGGCGATCGCCAACGACCCGGCCTACGAGAGCCGGTTCTTCTCGACCGCGGACGCCGCCGTCAACTACGGCACGTTCCGGACCACCCAGCCGCCGTTCGACAAGCCGGAGGCCCGGCAGGCGGTCAACTGGGCGATCGACCGCGACGCCCTCACGAAGATCGCGGGTGGCAAGCTCGTGCGCTCCCCGTGGACGCAGATCCTGCCGCCGAACCTGATCGGGGACCAGCCGACCGACATCTACGGCTACGACCCGGCCAAGGCCAAGGAGCTCGTCGCGGCCGCCGGCGTGGAGGGCAGCGAGGTGCTGCTCCTGCACGGCACGGAGCCGCCGGGGCCGGAGGCCGCGGCGTCGATCAAGGAGAACCTCGAGGCCGTCGGCTTCACGGTCAAGCTGAAGGGCCTGTCGGCCGACGTCTACTACGGCTACCTCGCCGACCCGGAGTCGAAGTGGAACCTCGCCCCGGCCGGCTGGATCCAGGACTACCCGGACGCGATCACGTTCTACCTGCCGCTCCTCATGTGCGAGTCGGGCTCCAACTACGGGGCCTGGTGCGATGAGGCGTTCGACGCCAAGGTCAACGAGATCAACGCCCTGCCGCCCGGGCCCGAGCGCGACGCGCAGTTCGCGGAGCTCTCGACCCAGGTCATGCAGGACCAGGCACCGTGGTACCCGACCGGCGCGCCGCGCCAGGTGACGCTCACCTCCGAGCGGCTCGGGAACTACATCTGGGGCCCGGCGACGAACTTCTACTTCGGCCACTACTTCCTGCGGGAGGGCTTGGCCGGACGCCCCCTCGGGCCCGCCCGTCCCTCGGGGCGGGCGGGCCCGGCACGTCCCCACGCCGCGATGGGCCGCTTCCTGCTCCGACGCGTGTTCGGCGGGATCCTCGTGTTCCTCGTCGTCACGCGGGCCGTGTTGGTCCTGTACGGGCCCGCGCTGCGGGCCCGAACAG
>JBEGMS010000296.1:0-5350 GCA_041182985.1 Actinomycetota bacterium | reverse complement strand
GTACATGGAGGCCGCGCTGTTCGACCCGGAGGCGGGCTTCTACGCGCGCGGGCCCGGCATCGGCCAGGGCGGCCACTTCGCCACCTCCGCGATGGCCCATCCGGCCTTCGCCGATGCGATCGCCGCCGAGGCCGTCGCGACCTGGGAGGAGCTTGGCCGCCCGGCGGGCTTCCGGGTCACGGAGGCCGGGCCCGGCACGGGCGGCCTCGCCCGCCGCGTCACGGATGGCCTCGCCGAGCGCGGCGTCCCGCACGAGCTCGTGCTGGTCGAGCGCAGCGAGGGGCTGGCCGCCCGCCAGCGCGCGGCGCTCGACGGCGTCGCGGCGCGCTGGGTGCGGCATCCGGGCGAGCTCGCGCCGGCCCCGGGCTTCCTCTACGCCAACGAGGTGCTCGACGCCCTGCCCGTGCGCGTGCTCGCATGGCCTGACGAGGTCCTCGTCGACGCGGACCCCGACGGCCGCCTCGTCGAGGCCCGCGCCCCCGCCGACCCGGCGGTGCAGCGGCTGCTCCTCGACTCGCTCCCGGAGCCCCGTGCGGGCGCCCGCTACGCGGTGCGGCCCGCCCTCGACCCGCTCGTGCAGGCGCTCGCGGGCAGCGTCGCGGAGGGGCGGCTGCTCCTCGTCGACTACGGCGGCACGGGCGCGGAGGTCCACGACGGCCGCCGGCCGCCCGTGCGCACCTACGTCGGCGGCCAGCCGGGCGGCGACCCCCTGCAGGCGCCGGGCGCGCAGGACATCACCGCCGACGTCGACTTCGGGCAGCTGGCGCGGGCCGCCGAGGCGGCGGGCGTCGCGACGGAGGCCACCCGGCCGCAGCCCGACTGGCTGGCCGGGCACGGCTTCCGTGTCGGGCCCGCGGAGGGCCGCACCGAGGAGGACTGGGCGCTCGCCGGCCTGCTCGACGAGCGCCTGCCGTTCGTCGTCTGGACGGGTCGGCGCTAGTCGCCGACGGTCGGCGCCGACTCGAAGCCGGCCGCCTTGTGCGAGCCGTCGCAGAACGGCTTCGTCTGGGAGGCGCCGCAGCGGCACAGGAACGCGTCGCCCTCGAGCGGGTACGCGTTGCCGTCGACGTCCTCGATGACGAACGAGCCCGACACCCAGGCGGAGCCGTTCTTCTTGATGCGGATGGTGCAGTCGGCCATGGCCGTCCTCCCGTTCGTGCGTGTGGGCGCAAGTGTGCCACGCGGCCGGACGGGCGCCCCCGGGAAGCGCGAAGGGCCCCGGCCGGAGCCGGGGCCCTTCAGGGTCGTGCGATCGGTCCGGGCCCGTGGCCCGAGCCGGCTTCCTACATCATGCCGCCCATGCCGCCCATGTCGGGCATGCCGCCGCCACCGGCGACGGGCTTCTCGGGCGCCTCGACGACGATGCACTCCGTCGTGAGGATGTTCTTCGCGATCGACGCGGCGTTCTGCAGCGCCGAGCGGGTGACCATGGCGGGGTCGATGATGCCCGCCTTGACCAGGTCGACCATCTCGCCCGAGTCGACGTTGAGGCCGAAGCCGGCCTTCGCCGCGCGGATGTCGGAGACGACGACGGAGCCCTCCAGGCCCGCGTTGACCGCGAGCTGGCGGATCGGCTCCTCGAGCGCCCGCTTGATGATCTTCTGGCCGGTCGCCTCGTCGTGGTGCGACTCGTCGATCTTGAGCTTCGTCGCCGCCGTCAGGAGCGCGACGCCGCCGCCCGGCACGATGCCCTCCTCGAGGGCCGCGCGGGTGGCCTGCAGCGCGTCCTCGACGCGGTGCTTCTTCTCCTTCATCTCGGTCTCGGTGGCCGCGCCGACCTTGACCACGGCGACGCCGCCGGACAGCTTCGCGAGGCGCTCCTGGAGCTTCTCGCGATCGAAGTCGGAGTCGGTGTTCTCGATCTCCTGCTTGATCTGCTTGATCCGGGCCTTGATGTCGTCGCCCTTGCCGGCGCCGTCGATGATGGTCGTGTGGTCCTTGTCGACGACGACGCGGCGCGCGCGGCCCAGCTGGGCCACGGCCGTGTTCTCGAGCTTGAGGCCCATCTCCTCGGTGATCACCTCGCCGCCCGTGAGGATCGCGATGTCCTCGAGCATGCGCTTGCGGCGGTCGCCGAAGCCGGGGGCCTTGACCGCGACGACCGTGAAGGTGCCGCGGAGCTTGTTGACGACGATCGTCGCCAGGGCCTCGCCCTCGAGGTCCTCGGCGATGATCAGCAGCGGCTTGCCGCTCTGGATGACCTGCTCGAGGATCGGCAGGACGTCCTTGACCGCGCCGATCTTCTGGTTGGCGATCAGGATGTACGGCTCCTCGAGGACGGCCTCCATGCGATCGGAGTCCGTGATCATGTACGGGGAGATGTAGCCCTTCTCGAACTGCATGCCCTCCGTGAACTCGAGGTCCAGGCCGAAGGTCTGGCCGTCCTCGACGTTGACGACGCCGTCCTTGCCGACCTTCTCGATCGCGTCGGCGATGACGTCGCCGATCTCGCGGTCGCGGGCGGAGATCGTCGCGACGCGGGCGATGTCCTCCTTGCCGGAGACCTCCTTCGCCTGCGCCTTGATGTTCGCGACGGCCTGCTCGACGGCGTTCTCGATGCCGCGCTTGAGGCCCATCGGGTTGGCGCCGGCCGTGACGTTGCGCAGGCCCTCGCGGACGATGGCCTGGGCGAGCACGGTGGCGGTGGTGGTGCCGTCGCCCGCGACGTCGTTGGTCGCCGTGGCGACCTCGCGCACGAGCTGGGCGCCCTGGTTCTCGAACGGATCCTCGAGCTCGATCTCGCGGGCGATGGAGACGCCGTCGTTCGTGATCGTGGGGGCGCCGAACTTCTTGTCCAGGACGACGTAGCGGCCCTTGGGGCCGAGCGTCACCTTGACGGCGTCGGCGAGGATGTCGACGCCGCGCTGGAGCGAGCGCCGCGCGTCCTCGTTGAAGCGGAGTTCCTTGTGAGCCATGTGGGTGTTACCTCGGTGGAAGGGAAGGGGAGGGGGCTACTTCTTGCCCTTGGCGGGCTTGCCGATGACGGCGAGGACGTCGGACTCGCGCAGGATCAGGTAGTCCCGGCCGCCGTCCTTGACCTCGGTGCCGCCGTACTTGGAGAACAGGATCTCGTCGCCGACCGCGACCTCGAGGGGGACGTGATGGCCGAACTCGTAGTGGCCCGAGCCGACGGCCAGGACCTTCGCGCGCTGGGGCTTCTCCTGCGCGGTGTCGGGGAGCACGATGCCGCTGGCAGTCGTCTGCTCCTCCTCGAGCACTTCGGCGACGATGCGGTCGCCAAGAGGCTTGAGGTTCATGGATACCTCCAAGTCAGGGGGTTGGACGGATGGAAAGCGTTGGCACTCTCTTCGCAGGAGTGCCAGACCGCAGACTGCCACAGGTTCCCACGGCGCGCAAATCGGAACTGGCAATCTCAGTCCATGAGTGCCAGATCATCCCCGTGAGACCGCATGAAATCGCGGTTCCCGCGCCGCGCGCCTAGTGCGCGAGGCCGCGCGCCCTGGCCTGCTGCCGGAACAGCACGGCGGCCCCGAGCAGCAGCACCACGGCGCCGCCCGCGAGCGCGTACGCGACCGGGTCCCCGAGCGCCTGGGCGACCGGCGCGATCGCCAGCGGCGTGAGCGCGAAGCCGCCCGACCAGACCATGTTGGCGAGCGCGCTGCCCGTGCCGTGGGAGAGGCCGAGGTCGTCGGCGGCGAGGGTGATCAGCGGGAACATGCCGGTCATCAGGATCGGGAAGAACGGCCCGATCGCGACCAGCACCCCGAGGATCGCCCAGCTCGGCAGCGGGAAGATCAGGATCAGCGGCATCAGGCCGAGCCCGACACCGCCGACCAGCGCGACCCGGACCGAGCCGACGCGCTCCCCGACCCGGCCGGCCAGCCAGCCGCCGATGATGCCGAGCACCGCTCCGGCGCCGATCGCGATCCCGATCGCCGCCGAGCTGACGCCGCGCTCGCCGAGCGCCAGCGGGGCGAGCAGGTCGACGGCGGCGACGCCCGCGGCGTCCGCGAGGGCGAAGCAGAGCGAGCACAGCACGAGCGGGTGCCCGACCAGCCGCCGCACGGTGCTGTGGAGCGGCGGGTCGCGCGGCAGGTCGGCGCCGGCCGGCGCGGCGATCGTGAGTGCGAGCGCGACCACGCCGAGCGCGCCCGCGATCGAGAAGGCGAGGAGGAACGAGGTCGCATCGGCGAGCGCGCCCAGCGCCGGGCCGGCCACGGCGCCCGCGGAGAGGACGCCGGAGATCGTGCCCACGGCCCGCGAGCGGCCCTCCGGCGGGGTGTTGCCCGTCAGCCAGGCCATCGCTGCGGCCCAGCCGATGCCGCCGCCGATGCCCTGCAGCAGGCGCGCCAGGATCAGCACCTCGCCGCTCGGGGCCCAGGCGAACAGGAGCGACGACAGCAGGAACGTGGTGGTGCCGATCATCACCACGCGGCGCGGGCCGAACCGCCCGGCGAGCCAGCCGGCGGGCGTGACCGTGATCAGGAAGGCGAGCGGGTAGCCGGCCAGGAGCAGCGCGGCCTCGACCTTCGAGAGGTCGAAGCGCTCGGCGTACCAGGGCAGGAGCGGGACGATCGCCAGGTAGAGCAGCGCGTCCACGAACATGGTGGCCGCGACGGCGAGGAAGACCCGGCGCATCGGCGGGAGTCTAGACCCGGGCCGCGGGCGGCCGGTCAGGGCCGCGGCGGCTAGGATGCCCCCGTGCACGCGCTCCAGTTCTACAGCCCGCTCGTCACCGACCAGATCAAGGGCCGCCGCAAGACGGTCACGATCCGGCTCGGCGACAAGAGCCGCAAGTACGAGAAGGGCATGATCGTCGCCGTCCTCGTCGGGCAGCGCTTCGGGCCGCGCGAGCGCGTCTTCGACGCCGTCATCGACAAGGTCGAGGTGAAGCCGCTCGGCGACGTGTCGCCGCGCGAGATCCAGCACGAGAACCCGCAGCTGAGGACCCTCGACGAGTTCGCGGAGTTCCTGCGCCGGCTCTACAACCGCGAGGTGCGCGAGGACGACCTCGTCACCGTGATCCACTTCTCGGAGATCCGCGGATGAGCCGCGTCGCCTGCATCGGCCTCGGCACGATGGGCGGCCCGATGGCGGGCCACATCCTCGACGCGGGCCACGAGGTCGCCGTCTGGAACCGCACCCCCGGGAAGGCCGACGATCTCGTCGCCCGCGGGGCGCGCCGCGCCGCCACCCCGGCCGACTGCGCCGCGGGCGCCGACGTCGTCGTCACCTGCGTCTCCGACTCGCCCGACCTCGAGGCCGTCGTGCTCGGCGCCGACGGGGCGGCCGCGGGGATGCGGGACGGCGCGATCCTGCTCGACTGCTCGACGGTGGCGCCGAGCACCGAGACCCGCATCGCCGAGGCGCTCGCCGCGCAGGGCTGCGA
>JBEGMS010000295.1:0-4111 GCA_041182985.1 Actinomycetota bacterium | reverse complement strand
GCCGTGGAGGGCGTTCCGCACGTGCAGGTCCAGCTCGGCGGCGGGCAGGCCGGGGGCGAGCCGGCGCAGGGGGCCGGGCAGCCGGGCGAGGCCGGCGAGGGCCGCGTACTGCCCGCCGAGGGCGAGCCGGGCGGCGTCGCCGCCCGTGCGCGGGTGGTGCTTGGTCCAGTAGCGGCGGCGGCTGCGCCAGAACTCGACGATCCGGGGCGCGGGGTCGGCGCCGGTCGAGGCGCGCACGTGGTGGCGCACAACGGCGTCGGCGACGAGGTGCGTCTGCCAGCCGCGGTCGGCGAGCCGTCGCTGGAGGTCGGTCTCCTCCGAGAACATGTAGAAGCCCGGGTCGAAGGGGCCGGTCTGCTCGAGGGCGGCGCGCCGCACGAGGAGCGCGCACCCGCTCGCCCAGTCGACGCGGCCCCAGCCGGCGGCGACCCGCTGCTCGACGCCGTACTGGCCGAGGGTCGCGAGCGAGCGCAGGCACGAGGCAGGATCGGGGAACCGGAACGCCGTCGACTGCGGGCGGCCGTCGGGGTAGGTCACGAGGGGGGCCGCGACGGCGGCCTCGGGGTGCGCGTCGAGGTGAGCCGCGAGGCGGTCGAGGGCGCCGGGCTCCAGCACGGCGTCGTCGTTGAGGATCAGGTGGTAGTCGCCGCCCGACCGCCCGAGCAGGCGGTTGTGGTTGGCGCCGAAGCCGTCGCGGAACGGCTGGGCCACGACCTCGACGGCCGGGAAGGCCGTGTGCACGGCCTCGACGGTGCCGTCCTCCGAGGCGTTGTCGAGGAGCAGGAGGTCGCAGGGCCCGGACGGCGCGCCCGCCCCCGTCAGGGAGGCGAGCGCCTCCAGTGCGAGGTCCCGGTTGCCGTGGGCGACGATGCCGACGGCGAGCCGGGCGCTCACCGCTCGAGACCCCGCCGGCGCAGCTCCTCCATGGCGTCGTCGACGCGATCCACTGCCTCCTGCTCGGCCATCCAGCCGGCCAGGGCGGCGAGGCCGTCCTCGAGGCCGACCTCGGCCTCGAAGCCGAGCGCCGTGCGGGCGCGGCTCGGGTCGCCGATGCAGTGGCGGATGTCGCCGGCGCGGTAGGTGCCCGCGACCTCCGGCTCGACGTCCGTGCCGAGCCCGCGCGCGAGCCCGCGGGCGATGTCGACGACGCTCGAGGCGCGGCCCGTGCAGACGTTGGCGACGACGCCGGCCGCGTCCGACTCCACCGCGAGGTGGAAGGCGCGGGCGACGTCCGTCACGTGCACGAAGTCGCGCGTCTGGCGGCCGTCCTCGAAGGCGATCGGCGCGTGGCCGTTGAGGAGCCGGCTGCCGAAGATCGCGGCGACGCCCGTGTAGGGGTTGCCGAGGGCCTGGCGCGGGCCGTAGACGTTGAACAGGCGCAGGGCCGCGGTCGGCACCCCGTAGGCGTCGCCGACGGACAGGCACAGCTCCTCGTGGTCGCGCTTGGTGACTGCGTAGACGGAGGTGGGCAGGAGGGGCTTGTCCTCGCGGGTCGGCTCGGGCTCGAGGACGGAGCCGTCGCGCTCGAGCTCCCAGCGGCGCGCCGCGAGCTGCGCCTCGGGGCGCAGGCCCGGTGCGAGGCCGGACTCGCCGGTCGCGGGGTCGCGGTACTGGCCCTCGCCGTAGATCGACATCGAGGAGGCGACGACGAGCCGCCGGACCTGGTCGCGGCGCTCGACGAGGCGCTCCAGCAGGACGGCGCAGCCGACCGCGTTGACGTCCACGTAGCGGCGGATCTCGTACATCGACTGGCCCACGCCGACGACGGCGGCGAGGTGCACGACCGCGTCCACCCCTTCGAGCGCGCGGTCGAGCGCGTCGGCGTCGCGCACGTCGCCGACGACCAGCTCGACCGCGGGGTCGAGGTAGGCCGGCGGGCCGTCCGGGTGCACCTGCGGGTCGAGCGCGTCGTAGGCGCGCACCTCATGGCCCGCGGCCAGCAGGCGGTCGGCGAGGTGGGAGCCGATGAATCCGGCTCCGCCGGTGACCAGGACGCGCATGCCCGCATGGTACGGGGGCGGCGCGGAGGCCGCCGCGCTCTCAGCCCGTCGGACGGGTCAGCGCCGCGTCGGCCTCGCCGATCGTGCGCAGCGGCGCGAGCTCGTCGACGGCCGATGCGGTCCCGGTGTCGAGCGTGATCGCGTTGCCGGTGCGCTCCGCGCGGCGCTGGAGGCTCGCGTCGTCGAGCACCAACACGAGGCCGCCGCGCGCCTGAAAGCGCTGGAGCGCGCGGATCAGGCCGGGCGTCCAGACGGGCGCCTCGGCGATCGCCACGAGGCGTGCGCCGCGCGGCACCCCACGCGCCTCGATCGCCGCGTCCGAGACCGCCCCGACGCGGCGCTTCGTGCCCGCGGCGAGCACGGTGGCGACGCGGCCGATCCCCGCGAGGCCGGTCTCGATCCCCTCGCCGAGCGGCCGGTCGAGGGCGAGCGGCGCCGGCGGGACGTCCGGGAAGCCCGAGAGGTCGGCATCGGCGGTGTTGGCGGCCTGCCACGAGTAGAGCGGCGACATCACGAGCACCGGCGCCCGTCCGGCGACCGCCTCCGGCGCCCATCCCTGCCAGCCGCCGCCCGTGATCTCGACGGCGTAGAACCCGCTCTCGGCCCGCGGGAGCCGGACGGCACCCGGGGCGCCCTGGGCGCGGGCCACGGCCGGGCCGGGGAAGGAGGAGCCGGGACGGTGGCGGATCAGCTCGACGTCGCCGAGGAGCGTGACCGGTTGCAGGGCCGGGGTCAGGGCGACGGTGCGCACCCCGACGACGCGCGCCGGCTCGAGCTGGCCCGGCTCGACGATGGTGGGGGCGATCACGAGGTTGCCCGCGCGGTCCTCGGCGCGCCAGCCGACGATGTACGAGCCGGGGCCGACGGGCTCGCCCGTCTTCTCGAGGGGGAGGTTGCCGGCGTCGGCCGCCCAGCGCATCTGCTTGCGGCGCTCCCACTTCAGCCTGGTCTCGCGGCGCACCAGCCGCGCCGTGCCGTTCGGCTGCACCTGGCGCACGTCGAGGCGGAAGCGCGTCGGCTCGCTCGAGGTGAGCGTGAACGAGTAGACGCCGATGTCCCCCTCGAGCCCCGGCGTGATGTAGCGGCCCGGCTTGGCGCTCGACTGCACCTCGGGCGGCGTGGCGTCGAGGCGGATCGGGTCGGGGATGCGGATCCGCCGCGTGCCGTCCGCGAGCTCGATCGCGAAGCGGTAGACCCCGTCCGGCACGAGGTTCCCGGCGCCATCGGTGCCGTTCCAGGCCGCGTTGATCCGCCGACCCGTCTGCTGCATGCGGGCGCGCGCGACGACGGCGTCGTCGGCGTCGAGCACGAGCACGACGGCGCGCTGGCGCTCGCGCAGCCCGACCTTGTGGGTGGCCTCGCGCCGGCGTGGCTTGTAGGCGTCGGGCGAGAAGACGCGGTTGCCGATCGTGGGGCCGACGATCGGCGACGGCGCGCTCTTGAGCACCTGCGCGCGCACGAAGACCACGGCCGCGCCCCCGATCAGGGCCAGCGCGAGCACCACGGCGACGATCCGCACGACCCGTTCCACTCGGTGAATGCTAGAGGTCGTCGTCCGGCGGCTGCCCGCCCGCCGCCTCCAGGAGCTGCCGCGAGGCGTCCTTGAGGCCGCGCAGGATCGCCAGCGCCTCGGGCCAGTCGGCCTCCGGCACGATCAGGTGGTCCCGCGATGCGGTACCCACGGGGATGAGCGGGATCCCCCGGTCGGCCAGCGCCCCGGTGATCGTGGAGGCGAAGCCGGTCAGGTCGGGCGGCAGGGGCGCGGTCAGCAGGATCACGCGCAGGCCGTCCTGGCGCGTGTCGGCGGGCGGCATGCCGTCCGCGACCTGCCTGCGCACCACGAAGGTGGTCTCGAGCGGATCGTCGATGCGGGCGCCGAAGCCCTCCGCGAGGAGCGCCTCCGGCGACGGCGGTGCCGATCCGCGCCCGTAGCCGAGCAGGGCGTACTCGTGCTCGAGGAGCATGGGGTCGAGGGCGGCGAGCGCCGCGGCGAGGGCGGGGACGTCGGCGTCCATGCGGCGCAGCGTATCCGCCTCAGGGCAGCGCGGGCAGGCGCTCCGCCCGCAGCACGTCGAGGTAGCGCAGCTGCCGGAAGGGCCGGGCGGAGCGCC
>JBEGMS010000294.1:0-3163 GCA_041182985.1 Actinomycetota bacterium | reverse complement strand
ACCCGCGACGTCTACCAGCGCCACGTCCCCGACGGGCGGCCCCTGCCCGACGCGATCCGCCTGCCGGGCTCGCTCGACGAGCTCGTGGCCCTGCTCGAGAACGACCTGCAGGCGCCCGCCGAGGCGCTCGAGCCCGCCTGCCGGGCCCTGCGCGAGGGCATGATGGGAGCAGGCGCGCTCGCCGCGATGGTCTCGGGCTCGGGATCGGCGGTGTTCGGGGTGTTCCCGGGCAAGCAGGAAGCCGAGCGCGCGACGGGAATGCTCCCGGACGCGGCATGGACCACGACGGCGACACTGGGCACGAGCAGCGGCGGATAGAGGTCGATCCGGACGACGTCCGCGTCGTCTCGGTCCGCTCGTTCTCGTACGGGGCACCGCCCCCCACCGGCGGCGCGCCGATGCCGTGGCTGCGGCGCCACCGCGCCAAGCTCGCGCTCGGCCTCGCCGTCGTCGAGCTGCTCGCGCTCGGCCTCGCCCCCGGCGACCTCCTGCGCTCCTGGATCGCGCTGCTCGCGGTCGCGATCGCCGCCGTCTTCATCCACGTCGTCGCCAGCCGCTGGCTGCCCTACTCCGTCCGGCAGCTGACCTGGGCGCTCGCGCTCGGCCAGGCGCTCGTCGCGCTGTTCCCCGTCTTCCTCGGCGTCGGGATCGTGATCGTCGCGATCCTGCTCGTCTTCGCCGTGCTGGTCGGGCTCGTGCTGCTCCTGGGGGACCGCCGGTGAGCCGCCGCCTGCGCATCCTCGGCCCCGTGCTGCTCGCCCTGCTGATTGCCGTCCCGTCGGCCGCGGCCCGTGCGGAGACGCCCCTCAAGGGGCGCGTGATCGTGCTGGACCCCGGCCACAACGGCGGCAACTGGACGCATCCCGGCGCGATCGCGCACGAGGTCTGGGCCGGCACCCACTACAAGCCGTGCGACACCTTCGGCGCGCGCACCGCGAGCGACTACCGCGAGGCGGCCCACAACTGGGACGTCGCCCTGCGCCTGCGCGAGCTCCTGCGCGCGCAGGGCGCCCGGGTCGTGATGACCCGCTCCTCCAATCGCGGCGTCGGGCCCTGCATCACGGAGCGCACCGCGATCGGCAACCGCGTCCGCGCCGACGCGGTGCTGTCGATCCACGCCGACGGCGCGCCCGCCGACGACCTGCGCGGCTTCCACGTGATCGTGCCGGCTCGCGTCAGCGGG
This sequence comes from Actinomycetota bacterium, assembly GCA_041182985.1. GTDB lineage: Bacteria > Actinomycetota > Thermoleophilia > Gaiellales > F1-60-MAGs149 > F1-60-MAGs149. The sequence goes on along the minus strand of JBEGMS010000294.1, from coordinate 1,980 downwards.
CAGTCCGCGCGCATGGTGTCCCGCTCCAACGCCCTCGGAACGGCGATTCGCGATGCGCTCCGCGACCACGGCCCCACCCCCGTCTCGAACTACCAGGGCACGGACGGCATCGTGGCCCGCGCCGACCTCGGCGGCCTCAACCTCTCCACGGTGCCGAAGGTGTTCACGGAGATCGGCAACATGGCCTCCCGCCACGACGCCCCGATCATCGAGTCGCCCGCCGGCCGCCAGCAGGAGGCCGAGGCGCTCGCGATCGGGCTCGTGCGGTTCCTGACCGGCCGCCGCGTCTAGTCGGGCCGTCCCCGCCCGCTCGCTAGGCTCCGTCTGCCCTGGGGCGTGGCCAAGCGGCAAGGCAGCGGGTTTTGGTCCCGCGATCGGAGGTTCGAATCCTCCCGCCCCAGCCTCGATCGAGGCGACGCCGCGTCACCGCCGCCGGAACTCGGCCCCGTAGGCCGCCCCGTCCGCGCCGGGGAACGGCCCCTCCGCGAGGTAGCGCCGATGGCAGCGCTCGACGGCGTCGCGGTCGACCTCGACGCCGAGGCCGGGACCTCCCGGCACGGCGACGACGCCGTGCCGCGGCACGTGCGGGCCCCCGACGATGACGTCGTCCGCGTACCAGCGGAACAGCGTCTGGCTGGCGTCGTCGATCTCCGGCAGGGCCGCCGTCACGTGCAGGTACGCGGTGCTGGCGACGCCCGTCTCCCCCGAGTGGAAGCGGAACGCGACCCCGGCCGCGGCGCAGGCCCGCACGAACTCGACGGTGCGGCGGATGCCGCCCTGCTCGCCGAGGTTCGTGACGATCGCGTCCGGGACGCCGAGCGCCCGGGCCAGCGGCAGATCCGGCACGTGCGCGGACAGCGGGCGCTCGGTGACGTCGCGGATCGCGGCGAGCTCCTCGAGCCCCTCGACGGGCTCCTCCCAGGCGTCGATGCCGTGCTCCTCGAAGCGCGGCATCAGGCGCCGCGCCGTCGCCGTCGTCCAGCCGCCGTTGGCGTCGAGCCGGAGCGGCCGATCGCCGATCGCCGCGCGGATCTCGCGCACCATCTCGAGCTCCTCGTCCTCGCCGACGGTGCCGACCTTGCCCTCGAGGATGCGGGCGTCGAACTCCTCGACGAGGCGCGCGCACTCGCGCGCGACCTCCAGCGGCGACGCCTCGCCCGGGTGATCGGGGCCCGGCAGCCGGTACGAGAAGTACTCGGTCAGCGGGATCTCCGTCCGCACCGCACCGCCGAGGAGCGCGTGCAGCGGCCGCCCCTCGACCCGCCCGCGCAGGTCCCAGAGGGCCATCTCGATCGCCGCGTGCGAGCGGCGCGCGCCGAGGACGTCCGCCCAGGGCGAGTAGGCGTAGCCCGGCACGCAGGCCCGCTCGACCGCGTCGAGGTCGAGCGGGTCGAGGCCGATCAGGCGCGGCGCGAGCGCCATGATCGCGGCGCTGCGATCCCCATCGGGGGCCTCGCCCCAGCCGACCGCCCCGTCATCCGTCTCGACCTCGACGAGCGTCTTCGTCACGCTCGCGATGGAGCCGTACGCGAAACGGTACGGCGCGACGAACGGGATGTTGACCGGAACGGCGTGGATGCGGGCGATGCGCATGGGGGCAGTCTCGCAGACGCGCGGCCTCCGCCTGATGATCAATACCTATGTTGTACATAGGTACTTTCAACCCTATCCTCCCGGCGTGCGCCGCACCGCCCTCCTCCTGCTCGCCCTCCTCGCCCTCCCCCTCGCCGCCTGCGGCGGCACGGGCGACGAGCCGCTCGTCTACGCCGCCTCGTCGCTGAAGGACGTCCTCCCGGAGCTCGAGGCCGCCGACGGCGTGGCCTTCTCGTTCGCCGGCTCCGACAGCCTCGCGCGGCAGATCCGTGAGGGCGCGCCCGCCGACGCCCTCGTCGCCGCCAGCCCGCGCCACCCCGACGAGCTCGCCGCGGACGGGCTCTGCGACGCGCCCGTCGCCTTCGCGACCAACACCCTGGCCCTGAT
>JBEGMS010000293.1:0-3166 GCA_041182985.1 Actinomycetota bacterium | reverse complement strand
CGATGAAGGCGCGGGCGGCGTCACGACCGTGCTGGTAGACGGCACGGCCGCCGTAGCTGATGTGGAACGGCTCGCCCTGCGCGGCGGCCAGCATCGCCATGTTCGGCGACGAGGTGACGCCCTGGTCGCGGCCGACGCCGTAGACGACGTAGGGGCGCAGCCCGATCGACGAGAGGCCGCGGTCGGCGTGGTAGACGGCGGCGGACTCCTCGTTGGCGCGCTTGTAGACGCCGTACAGGGTGCGCGGCTTGCCCTGCGGGTCGGCGGCGGCGACGCCGTCCACGGTCGGCTCGTCCTCGCCGCCGTAGGCGGCGACCGAGCTCGCGTAGGCGAAGACGCGGTCGGGCAGGTGCTCGGCCATCGCCTCGAGCAGGGCGACGGTGCCGACCACGTTCACGCGTGCACCGCCGACGGGGTCGGCCTTGCAGAACGGCACCTGCAGCGCGGCGAGGTGGATGACGTGCGTCGGGCGGTGCGCGGCGAAGCAGGCCGTCACCTGCTCGGCGTCCGTGATGTCGAGCGCGACGCGGGTCAGGCCGGCCGGATCCCCGCCGACGAGGTTGCGCAGGCGGTGGTCGCTCGACCCGAGGTCCGCGATCACGACCTCGCAGCCCTCGGCGAGGAGCTCGTGCGCCGTCCAGGCGCCGATGCAGCCGAGGCCGCCGGTGACGAGGAAGCGATCCGCCATGACCCGGAGAGGATGGCAGACGGGCGGGGCGGCGGCGGCCACCCGGCCGTCAGTCGGCCAGGTAGCCCCCGTCGACGGCGAGGGTCGCGCCGGTGATGAAGGCGGCGGCGTCGGAGCAGAGGAAGAGGGCCGCTCCGACGAAGTCCTCGGGCTCGCCCCACCGCTTCATCGGCACGCGGTCCATGATCATCCGCGTGCGCTCCGGGTCGCTGCGCAGCGCATCGGTCAGCGGCGTGGCCGTCCAGCCGGGCGCGATCGCGTTGACGCGGACGCCCTCCGGGGCCCACGCGGTCGCCAGCGACTGCACCAGCTGCTTGACGCCGCCCTTGCTCGCGGAGTACCCCGGCACCAGCGGCCCCGCGGCCCAGGTCAGGATGCTCGCGATGCCGACGGCCGCGCCGCCGCTCTCGACCAGCTTCGGCTTGCAGGCCACCAGCGTGCGCATCGTGCCGGTCAGGTTGACGTCGAGGACGCGGGCGAAGACCTCCGGATCGTGCTCCTCGACGCGGCGGATCAGCCCGGCGCAGGTGACGACGGCGTCGATCCGCTCGCAGCCGCCCGCGATCTCGTCGAGGCGGGCCTGGTCGGTGACGTCGCCCTCGACGAACGCGACGCCCGGATGGGGCGCGACCTGGTCCGCGCCGAGGCCGAACGCCGTCACGGTCGCACCGGCGTCGGCGAACCCGCGGGCGATGCCCAGCCCGATGCCGCTGGTGCCGCCCGTGATGAGGGCGTGGCGCCCGGAGTAGTCGAACGTCGCGATCGCCATCGCCCGAACCTTAGGGCGCCATCCGCCGCTACGGGCCGGCCGGCGCCCCCGCGACGCCGCGGGGGAACGTCGGCAGCTTCGGGCTGCCGCAGTTCGCGTTCGGATCGCCGACGAGCTGGCGCTGGATCTCGTTCATCTCGAGCTGCCAGTAGGGGTCGTAGGGCGACGGCGGGCCGTCGAAGACGATGCGGATGTCGGGGGTCACGCCGGGGCCGGGGGTGGTCAGGCGGTAGCGGTTCGCGGTCGAGATCCCGGCCTTGGTCCGGCCGAGCTCGGTCGGCGCATCGCGCTTGGGACCCACCTCGAAGCAGAACTGCCCGTGCGGGCGGTTGGCCAGGAAGGCGTTGACGCGGCGCCACGTCCGTCTGCCGGCCGGGAAGCCGTAGTCGGGGTTGAGGGAGTCGAGGTAGAGGTTGCGGCCCTTGTCGTCGAGCGGCACGCCCTGCGGCGTGGCGAGCCCGACGGCGATCGGGTTGCCGCGCCACGAGTAGACCCCGAACAGGTGCGGCCACTTCTGGGTCATCGACGGGCCGTAGCGCGACCAGTCGCTGTAGACCTCGAGGTCGGCGACGGGGTTCGTCCAGTGCGACAGGCGCACGTCGACGGTGCCGGTCTCGCCGCCGTAGTTGCGCACGGTGCGCCGCCACGTCTGCACCGCCCAGTGGCTGCCGTCCGGCGCGGTGCAGGCGACCGCGATCAGCTCGCTGCCGGGGAAGCGGCCGCCCCGGTAGGGGCCGCAGGCGTTGACGAGCGTGCGCCAGTCCTCGCCGCTTCGGCCCGTGCCGCCCGAGTAGTCGAGGTCGAGCCGGCCCTGCGACATGTCGACGGCGCCCCAGGCGAGGATCCGGTGCTGGCGCCCCTCGGCGCGCAGCGTGACGAGGGCGACGCCCTCCTTCGACACCTCGAGCCCGATCGGGCCCTGCGGGTTGCGGGTCAGGAGCGTGCTGGCCGACCCGGCCGCGGGCAGCGCGAGCAGCGCGGCGGCGAGCGCCGCGAGGGCGAGCGGGATGCGGAGGCGGAGCCGGGCCATCGGTCTCACCCTAGGTGACGTCCGCGGACCCGGGATCTGACGTCGCCGCGGCGGCCGCGCGGTCAGCTCGCGGCGGCCAGCGCCTCGGGCAGCACGCGCTCGAGCAGGTCGAGATGCTCGGGCCGCCCGACGGTCACGCGCACGCAGCGGTCGAGCGGCGCGACGCCCGGCATCCGCAGGAACACGCCGCGCTCGGCGCAGGCGGCGAGGACGGCGCGCGCGTGGTCGCCGTCGCGGCCGCAGTCGACGGCGACGAAGTTCGCGGCCGACGGGACGGTGGCGAGCCCGCAGGCCTCCGCGATCGCCTCGATCCGCGCCCGGGCCCCGGCGATCAGCGCCACGGCGGCGGCGAGGTGGCCGGGGTCGCCGAGGCTGGCCAGCGCGGCGGCCTGGGCGAGCCGGCCGACCCCGAAGTGCTCGCGCACCCGGTCGAAGGCCGCGATCGTCGGCTCGGCGCCGAGCGCGTAGCCCACCCGCAGCCCGGCGAGGCCGTGCGCCTTCGAGAAGGTGCGCAGGCGGATGACGCCCCCGTCGGCGGCGTCGAGCGGCCCGATCGCGTCCGCGGGTGCCGTGTCGGCGTAGGCCTCGTCGAGGCAGAGCAGCGTGTCGGCGGGGAGCGCATCGCGCAGCGCGGCGATGGCGTCGGCCCCGTGCCAGGTGCCCATCGGGTTGTCGGGAT
>JBEGMS010000292.1:0-8562 GCA_041182985.1 Actinomycetota bacterium | reverse complement strand
GGCGTGCGCCGCTCCCCCCTGCTCCTCGCCGTCCTCGTGTCCGTCCTCGCCCTCGCCGCCTGCGGCGGCGGCGCGGAGCGCGACGCGAAGGTCGGCGGCGAGCCGGCGGCGCCGCCCGAGCCGCCCGCCGGGGCGACGTCGGTCCTGACCGGCCGGGCGCCCCTGATCGACGGCACCGAGCAGGCCCTGTCGGCCTACGCGGGCCAGGTCGTGCTCGTCGTGAACACGGCCTCGCGCTGCGGCTTCACGTCGCAGTACGAGGGGCTGCAGGAGATCTACGCCGACTACCGCGACCGCGGCTTCACGGTGCTGGCCTTCCCGTCGAACGACTTCAAGCAGGAGCTCGGCTCGGATGCCGAGGTCAAGGAGTTCTGCTCGCTCGACTTCGGGGTCGAGTTCCCGCTGTTCGCGCGCAGCGCGGTGACCGGCCCGGAGGCCAACCCGGTGTTCGCGGCGCTCGCCGCCGCCCCGGACGGCGTCGGCGCCCCGCCCGAGTGGAACTTCACGAAGTACCTGCTCGACCGCGAGGGCCGGCCGGTGCGCCGCTTCAGCCCGAGCGTGCGTCCGACCGAGCCGCGCCTGACGAACCAGATCGAGGCGCTGCTCGCCACCTGAGCCGGGCGGCGGCCGCTATCGTCGCCGGCGGAGCGACCGCCGGTTGAACGCCATCCCCGCCACCCTGCTCGGCCGCCTCGCGCTCGGCCTCGGCCTCGCGAGCCTCCCGCCGGCGGTGCTCGCCGCCGCCGCGCCCACCGGGGCCATCGCGCTGATCGTGGCCGCCGGCGCCGGGGCCGTGGCCATCCTGGCGATCGTGATCCAGGAGGAGCGGGCCCGGGTCGTCTACGCGCTCCTCGCGCTGCCCGTCATGCTGGCCCTCCTCCTCGCCCTCGTCGGGGCCTGAGCGTGGCCGCCCGCACGCCCGTCGCCGACGTCGCGCTCGCCGACCTCGAGCGGGACCCCCACCCCGTGCTCGCGGACCTGCGCCGCCGCCACGCCGCGGTCTGGGTGCCAGCGCTCGACGGCTGGATGGTGCTGACGCGCGAGGCCGTCCTCGCCGCGATGCGCGACGACGCGGCGCTGACCGTCGACGACCCCCGCTTCTCGACGGGGCGGATCACCGGCCCGAGCATGCTCTCGACGGACGGCCCCGAGCACGACCGCCACCGGCGCCCGTTCGCGCGCCCGTTCCGGCTCGACGCGGTGCGCACCGCCTTCGGCCCCGCCGCCGACCGCGAGGCCGAGCGCCTCGTCGCCGCCTTCGCCGAGCGGGGCGCGGCCGACCTGCGGGCCGAGCTCGCCGGGCCGCTCGCGGCGCGGATGATGCTGATCGCGCTCGGGCTCGACGGACCGGGCACGGGCGACGTGCTCGGCTGGTACGCCGAGATCGTGGACGCGGTCACGCGCATCACGGCCGGCGAGGACCCGCCGGCGGCGGGGTTCGCGGCCTACCGGGCGCTCGGCGACGCGATCCGGGCGTCGCTCGCCGCCGACCCGGACGGCGCGACGCTGCTCGCCGCGGCCCAAGCCGACGCCGTCGATCTCGACGGGGACGAGCTGGTCGCCAACGCGGCGGTGCTGCTCTTCGGGGGCGTGGAGACGACGGAGGGGATGGTCGCCAACCTGCTCCACCACCTGCTCGCCGAGCCGGGCCTGATCGAGCGCGTCCTGGCCGACGAGGCCCTGGCCGCGGGCGCGATCGGGGAGTCGCTGCGGCTCGAGCCCGCGGCGGCGGTCGTCGACCGCTACGCGACCCGCGACCTCGTGATCGGCGAGGCGGCGATCCGCGCGGGCGACCTCGTCATCCTCTCGATGGCCTCGGCCAACCGCGACGAGGCGGTCTTCCCGGACCCCGACCGCTTCGATCCGGAGCGGGCCAACGCGAAGCTGCACACGACGTTCGCCGCGGGGCCGCACGTCTGCCTGGGCATGCACCTCGCGCGCCTCGAGGCGCACGCGGCTCTGCGGGCCCTGCGGTGGCTTCCCGGCGTCGCCGCGGACCCGGCGGCGCCGAGCGCGCCCACGGGCCTCGTGTTCCGCAAGCCTGCGGCGGTGCGGGCGGTCTGGTCCCGGCCCTAGCGGCCGATGGAGCGCAGCAGGCGGTCGAGCAGGCCGCTCTGGCGGTGCAGGCGGGCGATGTCGCGCTCGCGCGCGGCGTGGCGCAGGTGGATGTTGTGGTGCGTGACGAGCATCTGATCCGTCCTTCGGACGCTGGCGGCTGGGAGATGACGCGGCCCCATGGGCCGCGTACCCACTGTGCCACGAATTCGGCACAAAGTCGGCGGGTCCTCCCGGACCTTCACCGCCGGTCGCGCAGTGGGAGCGGTTGGATTCGAACCAACGTAGGCAGAGCCAACGGGTTTACAGCCCGTCCCCTTTAACCACTCGGGCACACTCCCAGGGGGTCCTCTCGGACCGGGGCGCATCCTACCCCACCTGCCGCCCGCGAGGGGCGGCAGGCGGGGCGATGCGGATCAGGCCGTGCAGTCGCGCAGGGCCTGCGCCTCGGGCAGGGACTCGAGGCGCTTGAGGGTGTTGTTCTCGATCTGGCGGATCCGCTCGCGGGTCACGCCGAAGGCCTGGCCGACCTCCTCGAGCGTCCGCGGCTTGTTGCCGTTCAGGCCGAAGCGCATCTCGAGCACTTGGCGCTCGCGGCGCGGCAGGGTGCCGAGGGCCCGCTCGACGTCCTCGCGGCGCAGCGTCGTCGTCGCGATGTGGAACGGGCTCGGCGAGGACTCGTCCTCGACGAAGTCCCCGAAGGAGGAGTCCTCCTCCTCGCCGATCGGCTTCTCCAGCGAGATCGGCATCTGCGACATCTTGAGGATGTCGCGCACCTCGTCCGGGGTCATGTCGACCTGCGCGGCGATCTCCTCGTGCGAGGGCTCCCGGCCGAGGCGCTGGACCAGCTGGCGCTCGGTGTGGACGACCTTGTTGAGCTTCTCGACCATGTGCACCGGGATCCGGATGGTGCGCGCCTTGTCGGCGATCGCCCGGGTCACGGCCTGGCGGATCCACCACGTCGCGTACGTCGAGAACTTGAAGCCCTTGCGGTAGTCGAACTTCTCGACGGCGCGGATCAGGCCCAGCGAGCCCTCCTGGATCAGGTCGAGGAAGGTCAGGCCGCGGCCGAGGTAGCCCTTGGCGATCGAGACGACGAGGCGCAGGTTGGCCTCGATCATCTGGCGCTTGGCGCGCATGTCGCCCTTCTCGATGCGCTTGGCGAGGTCGATCTCCTGGCTGGCGGTGAGCAGCGGCACGCGGCCGATCTCCCGCAGGTACAGGCGCAGCGAGTCGAGGCTCGGCTCGACGGTGAGGTCGATCTCGACCTTCTCGCCGGGCGCCGCCTCCGGCTTGGCGACCTCGCCCTCCTTCTCGTGCAGCTCGATGCCGTGCTCGACGAGGTAGGCGTGGAAGTCCTCCACCTGCTCCTTGGTGACCTCGACCTCCTCGAGGGCATGGGCGACCTCCGCGATCAGCAGGTAGCCGCGCTCCTGCCCGACGTCGACGAGGCGCTTGAGCTCCTCGACGTCCGGCAGCTGCACCTCGACGGTCAGCATGCTCCACCGGCCTTCATCAGGTCCTCCTCCCGCTCGGTACGTTCACGGCCCGCCGCCCTCCGGCGGCCGCTCCTCTCTCTCCGGTCGGAAGGTTTAGCCGGGGTTGGCCATATCGCCAAATTAGTGTCCCGCTTGTGACAAAACCCCTCCACGATGCGGGTTTCTGCGCACCATTGAGTCCCGGTCTCGCGGGCCGCGCGGGGGCCCCGCGGGTCAGTCGTCGGCGTCGGCGGGCTGGGCCGAATCCACGAGCTGCGCGACCGAGGCGAGCGCGAACGAGACGGCCTGCGGCACGAGCCCGGCGGTCGCCAGGCGCGCGCAGGCGCAGAGGTGGTCGCCGGCGGTCTCGAACGTGCAGACCCCCCAGAAGGCCCCGGCCACGCTGCCGCCGTTCTGGCGCAGGAGCGGCTCGGCGGCGTCGTCGCCCTCCTCCCACGGCCGCAGCGGCGCGTAGAGGTCGAGCGATCCCGAGGCCACGTAGTGGCGGATGTGCACCGAGGCAGCCTCGAGCTCGAACACCCAGTGGCCCTCGTCAAGGACGGTGTACGGCAGCCCGAGCTGGCGCAGGACGCGCTCGACCCGCAGGTGCGCCTCCTCCGAGGCCGGCTCGACGGGCAGGCCCTCGTCGAGGGCGCGTTCGAGGCTGACGCCGTAGCGGCGCTCGAAGATCAGGGCCAGCGCCCGACCGCGCGCCGCCTCCTCGTCGACGACGTCCTCGCCGCGGGCGAGGCGGCCCTCGATGCGCGGGCGCGTCTGGTAGTGCAGGCGCGCCGCGGCCTCGAGCAGGTCGTCGCGCGAGGCGCAGGCGCCGAGGTCGCCGCGCACGTTCTCGGCGAGCCGCTCGAGCTCCGCGTCGTCGAGCTGGCGCAGCCAGCGGAACGGCTCCTGCTTGCCGACCGCGCGCAGCGCCGCCGCCGCGTCGTCACCCCGCTTGCGCCAGAACATGGGCGCAGTATGGCGCGGGTCAGCGGATCGCGCACGACCCGCGGGTCAGCGGCTGACGCTGGCGCGCAGGTGCCGGCGGCCGGCGATGAAGTACTCGACCCCGGACCAGACGGTGGCGACGACCATCAGCAGCACGAGGGCGTCGTTGAGCACCGGGTAGGCGGTGTTGAGCATCAGGGCCAGGACGGCCACGACCTGCAGCACCATCTTGGCCTTGCCCGAGCGCGACGCCGAGATCACCTCGTCCTGCGCGGCCACCAGGCGCAGCCCCGTGACGGCGAACTCGCGGGCCACCACGATCATCGCCACCCAGCCCCACACTCGCCCCATCTCGACGAGCGCGATCAGGGTGCAGCAGATCAGGAGCTTGTCGGCGAGCGAGTCGATGAACGTGCCGAACACCGTGACGCCGTCCGAGCGGCGCGCGATGCGACCGTCGAGGACGTCGGTGGCGCTCGCGATCACGAACAGCCCGGCCGCCACCCACATGTGCCCCGTGAAGTCCACGAGCAGGGCGACCACGACCAGCGGTACGAGCGCCACGCGGATCAGAGACAGCGCGTTCGGGGCCCCCACGGGCGCAGCGTACCGGCACGGCCCCGAACCCGGGCGTCGGATACCCTGCCCCGCATGGAGCTCGAGCGCATGCGCGTCCTCGTCTGCGGCGGCGGCCGCCGGCTCGGCCGCGCGATCGCGGAGGACCTCGGCGCCGCCGGCTGCCACGTGGCCGTCTCGTCGCGCCATCCCGTGGAGCCCGTCGCCGTCCTCGACGGGCGCGCGTCCGCGGCGCTCGTCGCGGACCTCGCCGACGCGAGCCAGGCGCTGGCCGTCGTGCGGGATGCGGCCGCGGCGCTCGGCGGCCTCGACGGCGTCGTCTACGCGGCCGGCGGGGCCTTCACGCCGACCGACCTCGCCGACATCACCCCCGAGCTCGTCGAGGACGCCCTCGGCTCCGTCGTGCGCGGGCTCGTGTTCGTGGCCCAGGCCGCGCAGGAGGCGCTCGCGGACGGCGGCTCGATCGTCGTGATCGGCGACGTCGCGGCGATGCGCGGCTGGCCCTCGTACCTCCCCCACTCGGCCGCCAAGGGCGCGCAGCGCGCGCTCGTGTCCGGCCTCGCCCGCGCGCTCGCGCCGCGGCTGCGCATCAACGCCGTGCACCCGGGCACCGTGCTGCCGCCCGACGAGGTCGCCGACGACGCGCTCGAGCGGATCGTGACCCGCATCCCGCTCGGGCGGATCGGCGAGCCGGACGACATCGCGGCGGCCGTGCGCTACCTCCTGACGGCGGACTACGTGACGGGCGCGGAGCTCGTCGTCGACGGCGGGCGGCTGGCGACCTAGGGCGCCGAGCGCCCGTGCTCGACGAAGGCGCGGTGCGTGACCGGCATCCGCGCCTCGAACAGGGCCTCGACGGCCTCCGCGTAGCGGCGGATCTCGCGCTGGGCGTGCTCGGCGTTGCGCAGGGACAGGAAGTTCATCAGGGCGCGGGCGTTCACCGTCCACCAGAACTCGGTCATGATCCCGACCGGCAGGACGCTGCGCGCGACCTCCTTGGCGATCCCGTCCGCGAGCATCGCCTCGTAGGCCGCGTACGAGGCGGCGTACGAGGCCTCCATCGCGGCGCGGGTGCGCTCGGCCCGCTCCATGTCGACGGCCTCGAAGGTGTAGGCGCCGGGCTTGCCGACCTGGGTGCGCACGTCCTCGAGGGCGGGCACGTAGAAGGCCTCGTCGATCTTGGCGTAGCGGCCCGACAGCTCGTTGAATGAGCCGATCCGGTGGCGGATCCACTCGCGCATCACGAAGATCGGGCAGCGCACGTGGAAGCGGAAGGCGTTGTGCTCGAACGGCGTGCCGTGCCGCTCGCGCATGAGGAAGCCGATCAGGCCCTCGTCGCGCTCGTCCATCGCCTCGCGGCGCGTGCCGAACGACACGCGCGCGGCGTTGACCACGGAGAGGTCGTCGGCCATCGCGCTGTCGAGGTGCACGAAGCCGTCGGCGAGGACGTCGATGCGGTCCATGCCGCCAATCTAGGCGCGCGCCCGGACGCGCCTAGACGGCGTAGAGGGCGCCGTAGCGCTCCTCGAGGTAGGCCATGAAGGCGTCGACCCCGAGCTCGCGGCCCGTCGCCTCCCGCATCAGCTCCTCGCCCGGGGTGACGGCGCCGTGGCGGTGCACCCGCTCGCGCAGCCAGCCGAGGATCGCGCCGAACTCGCCGGTCCGCACGAGGCCGTCGACGTCGAGGTCGCGGCGCATCGCCTCGAGGAGCGCCGCCGAGTAGAGGTTGCCGAGCGTGTACGTCGGGAAGTACCCGATGTACGCCTCCGACCAGTGCACGTCCTGCATCACGCCCTCGACGTCGTCCGCTGGGGTGTAGCCGAGGTACTCGGCCATGCGCGCGTTCCAGGCCTCGGGCAGGTCGGCCACGGCGACGCGCTCCTCGATCAGGTCGACCTCGAGCTCGAAGCGCAGCAGGATGTGCAGGTTGTAGGTGACCTCGTCCGACTCGACCCGGATCGGGGTGCGCGCGACCCGGCAGACGGCGCGCTGCATCCCCAGCGCGTCGACGTCGTCGAGCTGGCCGGGGAAGTGCTCGCGCGCGACGGGCAGGTAACGCTCCCAAAAGGCCAGCGAGCGCCCGATCACGTTCTCGTAGAAGCGCGACTGCGACTCGTGCAGGCCGAGCGACGGCGCCGCGCAGACGGTGCTGCGCCAGAGCGACTCGGCGTGGCCCTGCTCGTAGAGGCCGTGCCCGCACTCGTGCACGCTCGCGTACAGGCAGGCGGGCAGCCAGTGCTCCCAGATGCGCGTGGTCAGGCGGATGTCGGTCGGGGCGGTGCCGCCCGTGAAGGGGTGCGTCGAGAGGTCCTGGCGGCCGCGCTCGAAGTCGAAGCCGAGGTCGCGCAGGACGCGCAGCGAGAAGGCCTCCTGCGCCGCCGGGTCGAACCCGCGCTCGAGCACCGACACGTCGGGCGCGGGCGCGTCGAGGACGCGCTGGGCGAACGGCACGAGCCGCGCGCGCAGGTCGGCGAGCAGGGGCTGCAGGCGCTCGAGCCGCATCCCGGGCTCGAAGTCGTCGAGCAGGGCGTCGTAGCGGGTGCCGTCGCCCCGCAGGAGGTCCGCCTCCTCGATCTTGAGGCGCATCAGCTCCTCGAGCGCGGGCCGGTAGTCGGCGAACGCGCCCGTGGTGCGGGCGTGCTCCCAGGCCTGGTTGGTGCGGGAGCGCTGCTCGGCGAGCCGGCGCACGAAGTCCTCGGGGAGCTTCGTCGCGCGGTCGCGCTGGCGGCGCGCCTCGCGCAGCATCGCCCGCTGCTCGACCGTCAGGTCGGCGAGGTCCGCGGCCGCGTCGATCGCCTCGCCGTAGGCGGGGTCGACGAGCCGCTGGTGCGCGATCGCGGCCAGGGTCGCGCCCTGCTGGGCGCGCGCCTCGCGCCCGCCGGGCGGGCACATCACCTGCTCGTCCCACCCGAGCAGCCCCGCCACGCTCGCGAGGTCGTACTGCTCGTGCATCCGCGCCGCGAAGGCGCCCCAGGCGTCGGCCATCCCGCTCCTCCGTGTCGCGCCGCAGCCTAGCGGGCCGGATCGGGCCGGTGCGGCCGCACGAGGCTGGCCGGCGGCGGCCGCCACGGCAGGCCCGCGACGCGCACGGCGAGGGCCCCGCCGACCAGCATCCCGACCCCGGCGACGGCGTCGAGGACGTAGTGGTTGCCCGTGGCCACCACGACGAGCACGATCAGGGCCGGGTAGAGCGCGCCCGCGAGGCGCACCATGTGGTTGTCCGCGAGGAGCCAGACCGCGACCCCGACGAGGGCCGCGTAGGCGACGTGCATCGACGGCACCGCGGCGTACGGGTTGAAGAGGCCCGAGAGGACGCCGCCGTGCAGGTCGACGCCGACGCTCGTGCGCAGGGCGTCGGTCAGGCCTGAGGCGATCACGAGCCGCGGCGGGGCGACCGGGAACACCGCGAAGACCACGAGGGCCAGCGCGTTGGCGGCCAGGAACACGTTGCGCAGCGGGACGTAGGCGGTGCGGCGGCGCAGCCACAGCCACACGAACAGGGCGGCCG
>JBEGMS010000291.1:0-4103 GCA_041182985.1 Actinomycetota bacterium | reverse complement strand
GAGGGCGATCAGGCCGAGGCGCATGGGCAGCGCCGGCGGCTCAGCCGACGCGCCGAAGCGTACCCGCGGATCGGCCGCACGCGTGTAACGGTTCCGTCTCCCGCGGTTCGCGGGACCTCCGATTCCGCTCGTGGAGCGGAATCTCGCCCACCCGGGGCCCAGGCAGGGCCCGTGCGGGTATCATCCCGCACGAGAGCACCGCACGCGCCCGGGACGCCGCGTCGGACCGCGCACCGCAGACCCGATGCCCACCGATCCCCGCCGCACGCCGCTGCACGACCGGCACGTCGAGCTCGGCGCGCGCATGGTCGACTTCGCGGGCTGGGAGTGCCCGTCTACTACGTCGGCATCAACGAGGAGCACCGCGCGGTACGCGCCCGCGCCGGACTCTTCGACGTCTCGCACATGGGCCAGATCGAGGTCACGGGTTCCGGGGCCGAGGCGCTCCTGCGCAGGGCGCTCGCGAGCGACATCGACCGCCTCGAGGAGGGGCGTGCCCAGTACTCGTTCCTCCTCAACGAGAAGGGCGGCATCGTCGACGACCTGATCGTCTACCGGCTCCCGCAGGGGCGCTGGCTGCTCGTCGTCAACGCGGGCAACACGCAGTCCGACTTCGCGCACCTCAAGGGGCTGAGGCAGCGCGGCGCCGCCCTCGCCGACACGAGCGCCGGGACGGCGATGCTGGCCCTGCAGGGCCCCGTGGCGCTCGAGCTGCTCCAGGACATCTGGCCCAAGAAGACGCCTGCGCCCGAGACGATCCCCGCCTTCGGCTGCGTCGAGCGCGTCGTCGCGGGCGTGCCCTGCCTCGTCGCCCGCACGGGCTACACGGGCGAGCCCGGGGTCGAGCTGATGTGCGCCGCCGACCGGGCGGGCGACCTCTGGGACGGCATCCTCGCGCGCCGCGAGCACGGCGTCGTGCCGAGCGGCCTCGGCGCGCGCGACACGCTGCGCCTCGAGATGGGCTACCCCTTGCACGGCCACGACATCGACCCCAAGACCACGCCGATCGAGGCCGGCCTCGACCGCTTCGTGCATCTCGGCCGCCCGTTCGTCGGCAGCGCCGTGCTGGAGCGCCAGGTGCAGAAGGGCGTCAAGCGCCGCCTGACCGGGCTGCGGCTCCTCGACCGCGCGATCCCGCGCGAGGGCTATCCCGTCCTGCACGAGGGCGCCACGGTGGGCGCGGTCACGAGCGGCACGCTCTCGCCCAGCATCGACCGGGGCATCGGCCTCGCGTACATCCCGCCGGAGGTCGCCGAGCCCGGTGCCATCCTGCAGATCGACATCCGGGGGCGCGAGCGCGACGCCGAGGTCGTTCCCCTGCCGTTCTACAAGAAGGAGAGCTGAGCACATGCCCGCCGAGGAGAGCTATCCCGAGGACCTGCGCTACCACCGCGACCACGACTGGGTGCGGGTGGACGGCGACGAGGCGGTGTTCGGCATCACCTGGCACGCCCAGGACGCGCTCGGCGAGGTCGTGTACTTCGAGCCCCCGGCGGTCGGCGCCGCGGTGGCGGCGGATGGATCCTACGGCTCGCTCGAGTCGGTCAAGGCCGTCTCGGACGTGATCGCGCCGCTGGCGGGCACCGTCACCGCGGTCAACGACCGCGTCGTGGAGTCGCCCGAGCTCGTCAACGAGGACCCCTACGGCGACGGCTGGCTGATCCGCGTCACGCTCGACGACCCCGCGTCGGTGGAGGGCCTGCTCGACGCCGCGGCCTACCGCGCCCTGCTCTGACCCGGCACGGGGCGCCGCCCCGTGCGACGATGGGTGTGCGATGGATGAGCGCGAGGGGTCCTGCCGGCGCTGCCGGGTCTACTGCGACTGGGTCGTCGACCCGCTCGGCTGCCTCGGCTGCGTCCGGCTGTACGCGTACGACGCCAAGGATGGCCGCCGCTACGTCGGCTGCGTCGAGGGCGTGCACGGGGCGGAGGTCGACCTCGCCGTCCTCGAGGCCTGCCGCGACGAGGGCCGCGCGTTCGGCGGTATCCGCGCGCTGCGCGCGCCGCTGCCCGTCTGCGCGGCGCAGGTCGAGCGCGCCTACCCGCGCCGCGAGCCGTACATCGGCTGCGTGAACCCCGAGTTCGACGAGCCGCCGGGCGGCGGCTCCTTCACGGTCACCGTGCGCGACGCGCCCGGCCCGCGCGACCCTTGACGCCGCGCGCGTGCATGGCGCGCAGCGCCGCGATCTCCGTGGCGTCGGGGCCGTTGCCGTCGTGGCCGGGCGTCTCGAGCAGCATCGGCAGGTCGCGCAGCTCGGGGTGGGAGAGGGCGACGGCCAGCCCCGCGCCGATCTCGCCCGCGCCGATGTTGGCGTGGCGGTCGCGGTTCGATCCGCAGGCGGCCTGCGCGTCGTTGACGTGCAGGCAGCGCAGCCGCTCGATGCCGACGCGCCGGTCGAGTTCGCGGACGAGCCGGTCGAGCTCGGCCGGATCGGTCATGTCGACGCCGGACACCCACGCGTGGCAGGTGTCGATGCAGAGCCCGAGCCGGGGGTCGTCGACGGCGTCGATGATTGCGGCCAGCTCGACCGGGTCGCGGCCGATCGTGCCGCCCGCGCCGGCCGAGTTCTCGAGCAGGAGCCAGGGGCCCTTGAGCCGCTTGAGCGCGGCCTTGAGCTCGCGGGCGATCTGGGGCAGGGTGGCCTCGAGCCCGCGGCCCTTGTGCGAGCCGACGTGCAGGACGACCCCGTCGGCGGCGATGGCGTTGGCGACGTCGATCGTGTTGCGCAGCGCCGTGCGGCTCTTCTCGAGCAGCTCGGGGTCGTCGGTCGCCAGGTTGATGAAGTAGATCGCGTGGCAGACGAGGTAGGCGACCTCGCCGGACTCGCGCGCCGCGCGCAGCGCGGCGAGGTCCTCGGGGCGGTGGCTGGTCGGCTTCCAGGTGCGTGCGCTCTGGATGAAGACCTGGGCCGCATCGGCCCCGATGTCGCGCATGCGGCCCGGCACGTTGCCGAGTCCGCCGGCCGACGAGATGTGCGCTCCGGCGATCACCCGTCGCAGCATAGGGACGGGGGCCGATACGGTTCAGGCCATGAGCGTCCGGGTTCGCTTCGCGCCGTCTCCGACGGGCTTCCTCCACGTGGGCGGCGTGCGCACCGCCCTCTACAACTGGCTGTTCGCCCGCCACCACGGCGGCACGGCCGTGCTGCGCATCGAGGACACCGACACGGAGCGCGAGACGGCCGGTGCGATCGAGCAGATCCAGCGCTCGCTCGACTGGCTCGGGCTCGACTTCGACGAGTCGCCCGCCACCGGCGGCCCGCACGGCCCCTACCGGCAGAGCGAGCGGATGGAGCGCTACCACGCGGCCGTCGAGCGCCTGCTCGAGTCCGGGCACGCCTACCGCTGCTACCAGACGCCCGACGAGCTCGAGGCCGCCCGTGAGCGGGCCCGGCACACCGACGACCCGGCGGCGCCGACGCGCCTGCACCGCGACCTCACGCAGGAGCAGGAGGCGCGCTTCGCGGCCGAGGGGCGGCCCGCCATCATCCGCTTCCGCACGCCGCTCGAGGGCGAGACGGTGGTGGAGGACCTCGTGCGCGGGCGGATCGCCTTCGAGCACCGGCTGCTCGGCGACACGGTCCTGCTGCGCGGGGACGGCGCTCCGACGTACCAGCTCGCCAACCCGCTCGACGACATGGAGATGGGCATCACCCACGTGATCCGGGGCGAGGACCTGCTGCCCTCGACGCCGCGCCAGCGGCTGCTCGTCGAGGCGCTCGGCGGGACGTTCCCGCAGACGGCGCACCTGTCGATGATCCTCGGCGCCGACAGGAAGCGGCTGTCGAAGCGCCACGGCGCGGCCAGCGTGGAGGAGTTCCGGGAGGCCGGCTACGTGCCCCAGGCGCTCGTCAACTTCCTCGCCCTGTGCGGCTGGAGCTGGGACGCCGAGACCGAGATCATGAGCCTCGACGAGCTCGTCGAGCGCTTCTCGCTCGAGCGCGTCAACCCGGCGCCCGCCGTCTTCGACCACGAGAAGCTGGCCTGGATGAACGGCGCCTACCTGCGCGCCCTCGACCAGGAGGGCTACGCGGCCGCGCTGCGCGCGCACCTCGCGGACGGCGATTCGCCGCTCGCCGCGGCGGAGCGGCTCGACGAGCTCG
>JBEGMS010000290.1:0-3746 GCA_041182985.1 Actinomycetota bacterium | reverse complement strand
TCGCGAAGACGAGCATGAAGATCCCGAACACCCACGGCTCGTTGATCAGCCGCCCGAAGCCCTTGCCGCCGCGGGCCATCGACCAGCTCACCTGCGGGCCGGTGCGCACGTAGTCGATGGCCGACGTGGCGTCCTTGACGCCGACCTCCGCGATCTGGCGGTCGCCCGCGTACCAGCGCACGCGCCACGTGCCGGTCTCGAGCACCGCGGTGGTGCGCACCTTCTGACCGTCGTCGGTGTAGCGGCGCACCCAGGCGGCCGCCTTCGGATCGCGCTTGGCGATCGCGATCGCGCGGCCCTGGTCGAGCTTCGTGGCCGGCGCGCCGGCGCGCGGGATCGTGACGTTCCACACCCGCGGCGGGTCGTCGACGACCTTGACCACGGCGACGCCCGTGCCGTCGGAGGCCGCGTAGAGGGTGCAGGTCCAGCGGCCCTCGGCGGCCGTGAACACGCAGGTCCACTTCGACAGCGGGTAGCGCGCCAGCACCTCGCTGACCCCCGGCGCCTCGCGGGCCAGCCGCTCGGCCTCGGTCGCGGAGAGCTGCGGCCCGGACGCCGCGGCCGCGCCGGGGGCGGCGAGGAGCGCGAGCGCCAGGATCGCCGCGACCAGCAGGCGGCGCGGGGTCACTTGAGGACGCGCAGCCCCGCGTAGCGCTCGCGGTCGTCCTTGCGGGCGCGGATCCCGCCGTAGACCGCGACGAGGACGAGCGCGAAGCCGGCGAGCGGGATGATGGCGACGGCGGCCACGGCGATCGACGCCGCGCCGAGGATCGCGGCGACGCCCCACGGGGTGCCGCCACCCTGGACGGCCCGGTCGGCCATCCGCGTCGCCGTCCACGCCGTGCCGGCGCCGATCGCCGAACCCGCGACCAGCCCCGCGAACGGGATCTCCCCGCCCGCGGCGAGCTCGAAGACGGCGGCTCCGCCGAGGCCGCTCAGCGCGATCCGGATCGGCAGCGGCAGGACGGCCCGCAGCGCGGCCTCGACCACGCCGGCGACCCAGGCGCCGATCAGGAACGGCGTGCCGTCGGCGATGTCCAGGGAGCCCGGAGCCCAGCCGAGCAGGACGGCGACGGCGAGGACGCCGAGGGGGAGCAGGGCGGCGAGTCCGCAGGCGACGGCGAGGCCGGCGCCCTGGCTGAGGGCGACGAGGATGTCCATGGCCGCATGGTAGGGGCCGGGCGCCTAGAGCAGGTAGCGGGCGCCCTCGGTGTCGACCTCGATGACCGCGTCGAGGACGTCGCCGACGTAGTCGCCGTCGACCTGCGTCGGGAACGGCTCGTCGCAGCGCAGATCGATCCGCGCGATGTCGTGCCAGTAGGCGATGCGCGGGTCGCCGCTGCCGCGCGCGTGGCGCTGGTCGACGAGGACGCGCTGGGCGAAGCCCAGCAGGTCGCGGCGGTAGAGGCGGCGCGGCGCCACGATGTCGAGGCCGCCGTCCGCCGTCGCGGTGGGCGCGAGGTCCAGCGGCAGGGGGCCGATGTACGACCACGGCGCGAGGTTGACGGCGACGAGGAACGCGACGCGGTCGACCTGGCGGCCGGCGTGGACGGTGATGTGCGGCTGGCTGTAGGCGCCGCGCGCCACGAGCTTGGCGAGCTCGCGGGCGTACGCGACGTCGGGGGAGCGGCGGTCCTTCTCGCCGCGCACGCGGCCGTCGACGCGGCGCACGACCTCCGCGTCCAGCCCCACGCCCGCGTTGAAGGCGAAGCGCCGGCCGTTGATGCGGCCGACGCGGACGGCGCGCTCGCGACCCTGGGCGAGCGCCTCGGCGAGCCGCCGGGCCGCGGCCGGGATCGAGGGCGGGAGGCCGAGGTTGCGCGGCATCACGCTGGTGCCGCCGCCGGGGAGCAGCCCGATCGGCACGTCGGCGCCGACGCCGTTGAGGACCTCGTTGGCGGTGCCGTCGCCGGCCAGCACGATGACCGCGTCGAAGCCCTCCTCGGCGCCGCGGCGGGCGATCTTCGCGGCCTCGAGGTGGCGCGTGGTCCGTGCGACCTCGATCTCGGCGACGGTCTCCAGCTCGCGGCGGGCGGTGCGCTCCACGGCCGCGTTGACGCGGCTCGCGACGGGGTTGACGATGAGGAGGGCGCGCATCGGCGGGGTCGGCGGCTTCACCGCGTCGGCACCGGACTGTAGCCCCGCAGGCGAGCCCCGCGGGTAGGATGTTCCCGATGGACACGATCCCCGAGCGCTTCGCGCGCGCCGCCGGGCAGGCGCCGCGCGCCGCCGTCGCCGCCTACGCGATGGCCGTCCTGCACGCCGCGGTCGCCCTCACCGTGGGCCTGATCGGGGGTGAGCCGTTCTCGATCGCCCTCGGCATCGGCGCCGCGATCGCCGGCGCCGTCCTGTGGGTGGTCGTCGGCACGATCGTCTGCCTGCTCGCGCAGATCGCCGACCGGCGCTGAGCCCCCGCAGACGGAAGGCGGGGCCGGGCTGGTGCCCGACCCCGCCCCCGGGGTGTCCGCCGGCTGCGGAGGAGTGGCTCAGCCGGCGAGCGCGGTGGGATCCTGCGGCTGGTTGCCGAGGGTCACGGTGATGTCGGCGGTGGAGCCGTCGGCGCGCTTGACGACGAGCTTGAGTTCGTCGCCCGGCTCGCGGGCGGAGACCGCCGCCCGCAGCTCGTCGACGGACTCGACGGGCCTGCCGTCGGCCTCGATGACCACGTCGCCGCCGACCGCGTAGCTCCGGCCCTCGATCGTGATCTCGCCGGTGGCGCCCCGGAGGCCGGCCTCGGCCGCGGGCGAGCCCTCGGTGACGCCGGCGATCATGGCGCCCTTGTCGGTGCCGATCTTGACCTGGGAGGCCAGCGTCGGATCGACGTCCGACAGCTGGACGCCGAGCCAGGCGTGCTGGGCCGTGCCGGTCGCCATCAGGTCGGCGACGACCTCCTTGACGAGGTTGATCGGCACGGCGTAGCCGAGGCCGACGTTGCCGCCGCCGGTGCCGCCGGTGTAGATCTGCGAGTTGATGCCGATCACCCGGCCGGCCATGTCGAACAGCGGGCCGCCGGAGTTGCCCTGGTTGATCGCCGCATCCGTCTGGATCACGCCGTTGATGCCGAACCCGTTCGGGGCCTCGATCTCGCGGGCGAGGGCCGAGACGATGCCGCTGGTGACGGTGCGGTCCTGGCCGAACGGGTTGCCGATCGCGACGACGGGCTCGCCGACCGCCACGGACGTCGAGTCGCCGAGCGGCACGACGGTGAGGGCGGAGGCGGGCAGGTCGACCTTGAGCAGCGCCACGTCGGTGGCGTTGTCGACGCCGATGACCTCGGCCTCGACGCGCTCGTCGTTCGAGAAGGAGACGGTGATCGTGCCCTGCGCGCCGTCGACGACGTGCGCGTTGGTGAGGACGTGGCCGTCCTTGTCGATCACGAAGCCGGAGCCGAGGCCCTGGGAGTGGTCGATCCGGACGACGCCGGCGCCGTACTTCTCGTACAGCTGCGCGATGTCCATCGTCCCGCCGGCGATCGCCGCGACGGGCTGGTCCTCGCCCGCGGCGGAGCCGGCCGCGGAGGCCTCGACCGGCGCGGCCTCCTGGATCACGGTGGTCGTCGTCCCCGGAGCCGCCTCGCGATCGATCACGAGCGCCGTGCCGCCGGCCGCGAGGCCCGCGGACAGGAGCGCGGCGACGAGGACGGGCACGACCATGCGCGATCCGCGCTTCGGCTCGGGCGCCCCGCCGACGGGCGGCGGGGTCGTCGAGTAGGGGCCGCGGTAGGCGCCTCCGGAGGGGCCCTGCGG
>JBEGMS010000289.1:0-3186 GCA_041182985.1 Actinomycetota bacterium | reverse complement strand
GCCCGTTCGCGACCGATTTCGACGGGCACGTGCCGCCCGGGGGCACCAACATCCTCGGCACCGACCAGCTCGGCCGCGACGTCCTCTCGCGCGTCATCATCGGCGCCCGCGACGTGCTGATCGCCGCGCCGATCTGCGCGACCATCGGCGTCGGCCTCGGCACGCTGCTCGGGATGCTGATGGGCTACTACCGCGGCTGGCTCGACGATTCGCTGGGCCGCGTGATCGAGGCCTTCCTGGCCCTGCCCGTCCCGCTTGTCGCGCTCCTCGCGCTGGCCGCGCTCGGGTCCTCGACCACGACCGTCGTCCTCACCGTCGGCATCTTCTTCACGCCGATCGTCGCCCGCACAGTGCGCGCCGCGGTCCTCGCCGAGCGCGAGAACGACTACGTGCAGGCCGCCAAGCTGCGCGGCGAGAACGGGCTCTACATCATGTTCCGCGAGATCCTCCCGAACATCACCGGGCCGATCGTCGTCGAGTTCACGGTGCGCATCGGCTACGCGGTCTTCACGATCGCCTTCCTGTCCTTCCTCGGCGTCGGCATCCAGCCGCCGACGCCCGACTGGGGCCTGATGGTGTCCGAGGAGTACGCGCTGATCATCGGCGGCTACTGGTGGGTGACGGTGTTCCCCGCGCTCGCGATCGCGAGCCTCGTGATCGCGGTCAACCTGGTCGCCGACGCCCTGCAGGAGGTCAACGAGCGATGAGCGCCACCGAGGCCCGCACCGCCGCGCTCAAGGTCGAGGACCTCGAGGTCGCCTACGACGTCCGCGGCGTCCTGCGGCCCGTCCTGCGCGGGGTCTCGTTCGAGATCAAGCCGGGCGAGGCCTACGGCCTCGTCGGCGAGTCGGGCTGCGGCAAGTCGACGACGGCCTACGCGGCGGTCCGCTACCTGCCGGGCAACGGCCACATCACGGCCGGGCGCACCCTGATCGGCGGCGACGACGTCACCGCGATGGGCGCCGAGGCGCTGCGCGAGCTGCGCGCCTCGCGCATCTCGATGGTCTACCAGGACCCGGGCCAGTCCCTCAACCCGACGATCAAGGTCGGCAAGCAGGTGGCGGAGGCCTTCGCCGTCCTCGGCGCCTCCAAGGAGGAGGCGCGCGAGCGCGCCGTCGAGGCGCTGCGCCGCGTCCGCATCGCCGACGCCGAGCGCGTCATGGAGCGCTACCCGTACCAGCTCTCCGGCGGCATGCAGCAGCGCGCCGTGATCGCGATGGCGCTGGCCTGCGACCCGCAGCTCCTGATCCTCGACGAGCCCACGACGGGCCTCGACGCCACCGTCGAGGCCGAGGTGCTCGACCTGGTCGCCAACCTGCGCGACGAGACGGGGGCGGCGATCCTCCTGATCGCCCACAACCTCGGCGTCGTGCGCCGCACCTGCGACCGCGTCGGGATCATGTACGCGGGCCGCATCGTGGAGGAGGGCGTCGCCGGGGAGGTCTTCGACGACCCGCAGCACCCGTACACCGTCGGCCTGCTGCGCTGCCTGCCGCGGCGAGGCGCCGCCAAGAGCGAGCGCCGCCTCGACACGATCCCGGGCTCCCTGCCCCTGATCGGCACGCCGCTGCCGGCCTGCGTCTTCGAGGACCGCTGCGCGCTGGCCACGGCGGAGTGCCGCACCGTCCTGCCGACGGCGTCGCACCCGCGCCCCGACCGCACCGTGTTCTGCCACCACGTCGACCGCGTCCCCGAGCTCGTGGCCGCGCCCGTCGCGGCCGCCGTCGGCGAGGTCGCCCCGGGCGACGTCGTGCTCCAGCTCGAGGACGTGTCCAAGACGTTCCGGCAGGGCGGGCATGAGGTGCGCGCGCTGGTCGGCGTCGACCTCGAGCTCCGGGCCGGCGAGACGCTCGGCCTCGTCGGCGAGTCCGGCTCCGGCAAGACGACGCTCGCGAAGGCGATCCTCGGCATCCACGCCGCGGACCAGGGCGGCGTGATCCGGCTCGACGGCGAGACCCTCGCCGGGCTGACCACGCAGCGCTCGGCGGACGCCCGGCGCGCGATCCAGATCATCTTCCAGAACCCCGACTCGGCGCTCAACCGCTCCAAGACGGTGCGCTCGATCCTGTCGCGCGCGCTCTCGAAGCTCGCCGGGCTGACCGGGCAGACCGCAGAGGACCGCCTCGAGAAGATCCGCGAGGAGGTCGTGCTGTCGCCCCGGCACCTCGACCTCAAGCCGCGCCAGCTCTCCGGCGGCCTCAAGCAGCGCGTCGCGATCGGCAACGCCTTCGCCGGCGATCCGCGCATCGTGGTCTGCGACGAGCCCACCAGCGCGCTCGACGTCTCCGTCCAGGCCGCGATCCTGAACCTGCTCGCCGACCTCCAGCGCGACGAGCAGGCCTCCTACATCGTGATCTCGCACGACCTCGGTGTCGTGCGCTACCTGTCCGACCGGATCGCCGTGCTGTACCTCGGCCGGCTGATGGAGGTCGGCGATGCCGCGAGCGTCTTCGCCGGGCCGCACCACCCGTACACGGAGGCGCTGCTGTCGGCCGTGCCGAGCGTCGACGGCGATCCGCCCGCGCGCATCCGCCTCGAGGGCGAGGTGCCGTCGGCGATCGACGTGCCGTCGGGCTGCGTGTTCCACACGCGCTGCCCGCGCGCCATCCAGGGCACCTGCGAGGCGAGCGAGCCGCCGCTCGTCGAGGTCGAGCCCGGCCACATGATGCGCTGCCACATCCCGATCGACGAGCTGCGGCGCCTGCAGCAGTCCGACGCGGGCTGATCCCCGCGTCGCCGCGATAGACCCCCTGTGCTGATCCGCGCCGCCGTCACGCCCGCCGTCGGGCATCCGTTCGCCGTGCGCGAGGTCGAGCTCGCGCCGCCGGGGCCGCAGGAGGCGCTCGTGCGCCTGCGCTGGAGCGGCGTCTGCCACTCGGACCGCAACGCGGTGGACGGCACCTCCGAGACGCCCCTGCCGGCGATCCTCGGCCACGAGGGGGCCGGGGTGGTGGAGGCCGTGGGGCCCGGCTCGCGCCTCGCGGTGGGGCAGCGCGTGGCGCTGTCGTGGGCGCCCAGCTGCGGCGTCTGCGAGGAGTGCCTGCGCGGTCTGCGCCACCTGTGCGGCACGGCCTGGCCGGCGATGGCCGCGGGCGGCCTGATGGACGGCACCTCGCGGCTGTCGATGGACGGCGGTCCGCTCTTCCACTACTCGTTCCTGTCGACCTTCGCCGAGGCGTCCGGGAC
>JBEGMS010000288.1:0-3910 GCA_041182985.1 Actinomycetota bacterium | reverse complement strand
GCGCTGGATGGGGGAGCGGCCGGTCGAGGTCAGGGTGATGCTGTTCGGGATGGTGGTGGACGGGGTGATGATCGCCCTGATGGGCCTCAGCCCGCTGTTCGCACTGGTGCTCGTGGTGAGCGTGCTCGGGGGCGCGGCGTCGGGCTTCGTCAACGTCGCGCGGCAGCTGCTCCTGCAGCGGTCCGTCCCCGACCGGCTGCGCTCGCGCGTCTTCGCGGTGGCCGAGGTGGTGGCCACGGCCTCGTTCATCCTCGGGCTGGCCTCCGCGGGCCCCGCGATCGAGGCCTTCGGGGTGCGTGAGGCGTACGTCCTGTCGGGCGTCGTGTTCGTGGTCGGGGCCTTCGTGATGCTGCCGCTCCTGCGGCGGCCGCCGCCGCGCCCCGACGCCGGGTCGGTCGCCGCGCCCCCGGTCTGAGCGGCCGCTTGCCCTCGCGTAACGGATGTGCGACGATCCGCACGTCCGTGCGACGAAGGGGGAGAGCCGTGGCCATCGCCATCACGCCGACCGACATCCAGCAGGAGCTCGTGGCGCTCGCCCGCGACTTCGCGGCCAACGAGATCCGGCCCGTGGCCGCGCACTACGACGAGACGGAGGAGACCCCGTACGAGCCGTTCCACAAGGCGGCCGAGATCGGGCTCACCTGCTACGACCTGCCCGAGGAGTTCGGCGGCGGGGGCATCCACGACCTCTCGACCTGCATCCAGATCCACGAGGAGCTGACCTACGGCGACGCCGCGATCGGCAACTTCATCGGGTCGGCCTCCTTCTTCGGCGGCGTGATCGTCGAGCTCGGCACCCAGGAGCAGAAGGAGCGCTGGATCACCCCGCTGTGCGGCCCCAAGCCGAAGCTCGGGGCGCTCGCCACGACCGAGCCGCAGGCCGGCTCCGACGCGAGCGCGATCGCAACGCACGCCCAGCCGGTCGACGGCGGCTACCGCCTCAACGGCTCGAAGACCTGGATCTCGAACGCGGGCGCGGCCTCGTACTACCTCGTCTTCGCGACGGTCGCCCCGGGCACCCGCAGCAAGGGCATCACCGCCTTCGTCGTCGAGGACGGCGACGCGGGCTTCGAGGTCGGCAGCAAGCTGCACAAGCTCGGCCAGCGCGCGATCCCGACGCACGAGATCTTCTTCAACGACGTGTTCCTGCCCGAGGACCGCCGGGTCGGCGACGAGGGCATGGGCTTCAAGGGCCTGATGCGCAAGTTCGACGAGTCGCGCGTCGTCCTCGCCGCGGGCGAGGTCGGCATGGCCCGCGCCGCCTTCGACTACGCCGTCGAGTACGCGACCGAGCGCGAGACCTTCGGCGCCCCGATCCACGTCAACCAGGCCGTCTCGTTCCGCCTCGTCGACGTCAAGATGAAGATGGACCAGGCGCGGCTGCTCGTCCGCCACGCCGCGGCCCTCGCCGACGCCGGCGAGCCGTTCGCGACCGAGGCGGCGATGGCGAAGCTCGCGGCCTCGGAGGCCGCGTGGTTCTCGGCCTGGGCCTGCTGCCAGACCCTCGGCGGCTACTCGTACTCCCGCGAGTACCCGGCGGAGCGCTGGCTGCGCGACGCCAAGCTCGAGGAGATCTGGGAGGGCACGAGCGACATCATGCGCCTGATCATCTCCCGCTCCCTGTTCCCCCGCGTCTGAGCCGCGCCGTCCCCGGAGGACCACCATGGACCTGTCCCTGAACGCGCGCGAGCGGGAGATCCAGGAGCGCTCGCGGCGGTTCTGCGACGAGCACCTCCTGCCCCTCGAGGTCACCTGCGACGAGCAGGACGGCCTCACGCCGGAGCAGCTCGCCCCGACCTACGCCGCCGTCATCGCCGAGCGGCTGAACGCCGTCAACATGCCCGCCGAGTGGGGCGGGCAGGGCCTGACGATCTTCGAGCAGGTGCTCTCGCAGGAGCAGCTCGGCCGCTCCACGAACGCGCTCTGGGACGTCGTCTGGCGGCCCGCCAACGTGCTGCGCTACTGCACCGACGAGCAGCGCGAGCGCTGGCTCGTGCCGGAGATCGAGGGGCGGCGGCGGTCCTGCTACGCGATCACCGAGGCCGATGCGGGCTCCGATCCGTCGACGCTCGCGACGACCGCGGTGCGCGACGGCGACGGCTTCGTCCTGAACGGCGAGAAGTGGTACGTCACGGTCGGCGACGTCGCCGACTACCAGATCGTCGTGGCCGAGGTGCCCGGGGAGGGGCCGACCTCCTTCCTGATCGACCGCGAGACGGACGGGGTCGAGCAGCACCGCGTCCCGCGCTACATGCACCACTTCGTCTACGAGCATCCGATCTTCCGCTACCACGACGTCCGGCTCGGGCCCGAGCACGTGCTGGGGAAGGTGGGCGAGGGCTACGACCTGACCAAGGAGTGGTTCATGGAGGAGCGGCTGATGATCGCCGCCCGCTGCCTCGGCGGCGCGGAGCGCTGCCTCGAGGACGCCTTCGCCTACGCCACCGACCGCGTCCAGTTCGGGGAGCGGATCATCGACTTCCAGGGCGTCTCGTTCCCGCTCGCCGAGGCCGTCGCGGACATCGCCGCGGCCCGTGCCGTGACGTACCAGGTCGCCTGGGAGGTGACCGAGGGCCGGATCGACCCCAAGACCCTCCACGCCAAGGCCGCCGCGATCAAGCTGTTCGCCTCGGAGATGGCCAACCGCGTCGTCGACTCCTGCGTGCAGGTCCTCGGCGGGCGCGGCTACATGCGCGAGAACGCCGTCGAGCGGTTCTACCGCGACCTGCGCGTCGACCGGATCTGGGAGGGCACCTCCGAGATCCAGAAGGTCGTGCTCGTCAACGAGATGCGCAAGCGCGGCACCGGCCCCGTGGCGGCCTGGCCCGTGGAGGGCTGATGGCGCGCGCCTCGGTCGCCGAGCTGCGCCGCGGCGAGATCGTCGACGGCGCGATCCGCCTGATCGCCCGCGCGGGCTACGAGGCGACGACGATGCGCGGCCTCGCCGCGGAGCTGGACGTCTCGACGGGCACGATCACGCACTGGTTCGCGACCAAGGACCACGTGCTGGCCGCGACGCTGGAGGAGCTCGCGGCCCGCTTCGCGGCGCGCATGGCCGCCGAGCTCGAGGGCGCCGACGGCGCCCGCGCGCAGCTCGTTGCGATCGGCGACGCCTCCGTCCCCGACACCCAGGAGCGCGCCGACGAGCAGCGCGTGTGGAGCGAGCTCGCCGCCCGGGCGGCCCGCACCCCGGATCTGGCCGGACTGCACGGGCGCCTCTACGCCGGCTGGCGGCGCCAGATGGAGCGGGCCGTCGACGCCGGGATCGCCGCGGGCGAGCTGCGCGCCGTCGACGCCGCCGAGTGGGCCCGCACCTACGCGGCCCTGCTCGACGGGCTCGGATCGCATGCGCTCCTGCACCCCGAATCGGTGACCCCCGAGCGGATGCGCGCCGCGGTGCGCGCGCACCTCGCGGCGACCCTCGGCTGAGCTCCCGGGAGGCGGCGAGCTGTGCGCCGGCACACCGCAGGCGCGCATCTGCGGGATTCGGCGCGGCCAATGCCGACACAGGTGTAGCAACTTGCCGTGCGAAGGCGGTTTCCCGCGTGCGAAACCGGCCAAACTACGCAGGAGCACGGCGGCCTGCGAATGCCGCCGTGCCCCATCCGAGTTGACGAGCCGCCCCGACATCGCGGGGGCCGCGCCGCGCGTGGCCCCGGACCGGAGACCCGGCCGCCGCATGCGCGCGATCGGGGCCCTCGTCGGGCTCGCGGCGGTCGCCCTCGCGGCGCTCGTCACCGCGCCGGAGTCCCGAGCCGGTTACGCCTACTCGACCCACACCTTCACGCCGTGCGCGGCCACGGGCGCCAGCGGCCCCACGCTCGCCCAGTGCCTGACCGCCTACGGCTCCGCCCCCTGGGTCTCGAGCGTCGCCAACTTCAACGTCACCGCCGGCATCCAGTTCTGGACC
>JBEGMS010000287.1:0-2614 GCA_041182985.1 Actinomycetota bacterium | reverse complement strand
TCGCCGGGCCGAGGACGCTGACCGACACCGGCTCGGGCGAGAGCCGCGCGCCGAGCGAGCCGGCGGCGAGCACGCGCACGAGGTAGTCGATGTCCTTGTCGCTGAAGTTGCCGCTGATCTGGCCGCTCGAGTTGATCTTCGAGTTGAGGTTCGGCGCGCTGTAGACCTGGTTGTCGAGGACGATCGCCATCGGCTGGCCGACGTTGGCGCCGGTCAGGCGGCCCATCTCGGTGCCGCCGGAGTCGTCGAGCTGGAAGCTGACGGCGACGCGGCCGAGCTCGTCGACCGTGCGCCCCGCCGCCTTCATCGCCCACTCCTTGCCGCCCGGCTCGTGCGTCAGGCTGCGGTCAGGGGTGGTCCAGAGCAGGACGTAGACGTTTCCGTCGGGGCCCTTGCCCGCGACCAGCCCGCGGGTGGAAGCGAAGTACGCCGCGGGATCGGCCTCGAGGACCGCCAGCTGCTCCGGCGTCTCGTACCATTCGGCCAGGCTGTTGACGCGGAACCAGCGGGAAACCGGGCTCTCGGCCGCCAGCGGGCCGCCGGCGGCCAGCTGCTTGCGCAGCTCGTCCACGCTGATCCCCATCGAGTTCTGCGTGGTGACCGCGATGCGGAAATCGAGCACGCCCGCGCCGCGCAGGAGGCGCTTGAGGTCCTCGGGGTCGTCGAGCACGGTGCGCAGGCCCGAGTACGAGTCCCAGCTCGCGAGCGCCGCGTCGATCTCGCCGCTCGCCGCGGGGAACTCCTCCTTGAGGTCGGCGATCGCGGACGGCCGGTCCTCGCCCTTCTTGGCTGCCGGGGGCAGCGCGACGATGCGCGACCAGCGGCTCGAGCTGAGCGCGCCGGTCTGGACGGCGGCGCGCTGCGCGTCGTAGCTCACCTCGGCGGTGGCGGCGAGGTCGGCGACGGCGTCGAGCTCCGAGCCCGACTTGCCGGCGGCCTTGGCTGCGTCGTAGGCGGCGCGGCCGTCGCGGGCGGCCTGCCATGCCTGCTGCAGGCGAGAGAGCTGCTCGGCGCGCTTGGCATCGCCGCGGGCGAGCTCGGCGGCCTTGCCGGCGGCGAGCGCGGCGTCGAGCTCGCGCGGGGTCAGCCGGGCCTTGGCGAGCAGCGCCTCCACCGACGCGGCGTACGCCTTCTGCGCGGCGCGGACCTCGTCGCCCGGGAGCGGCATGACCACCTCGATGCGATCCTCGCCCTGCGGGATCATCGTCAGGTCGAGCACGCCCTGCGGGTTCACGCGGTTCTTGAGCGTGACGATGGTCTGCTTCAGGAGCTCGGCCTTCACCGAGGAATCGGCCCCTTCCGGCATCGCCACCGAGTAGATCAGGCTGACGCCGCCGCGCAGGTCGCGGCCGAGCTTGACCTTCTGGTCGACGGGCATGATCGCCACCGCCATGATGACGCAGGTGGCGCCGATCACGGCGATGTCCGCCATCGCCCGGCGGAACGGCGCGAATGACTTGCGCACGCCGGTCACGTAGACGACCAGGAGGAGCGGGAGGATCAGGGTGTGGAAGAGGAGCTGCATCAGTGGGTCTCGGTCTGCGCCGGCGGGCGCGGGGGCGCGTTCACTCGGCGGCGGCCTGGGCGATCACCTGGGAGATCGCGCTCTTGGAGAAGGTGATGCGGGTGTTCGAGGTCTCGTCCACCTTGAGCACCACGGCGTCGTCCTTCAGCTCGACGACCGAGCCGATGATGCCGCCGATCGTCATGACCTTGTCGTGGCGCTTGATGCCCGAGAGCAGCTGGTCGCGCTTCTTGCGCTCGCGGCGCTGGCTCATCCAGGTGAACAGGAAGAGCGCGCCGACCATGACGGCCATCATGATCAGGAAGTCGCGGCCGCCCGCGGCACCGGTCTGCTGCGTGGCGGCGGCGGGAGCCCCCGCCGCGGCACCCGCGTCGGTCGTGGCCGGCGCCGCGCCTGCCGCAGGCGCGGCGGGGGCGCCGGGCAGCGACGGCCCCTGCTGGGCGATCGAGGCGAGGAGGGCGTGGACGGCGGTCGGGGTCGGGATCATGTGTTCTCGTGCGCGGGGTCAGCCGCGGGGCGGTCGATGCACGGCCACGCGGCGCGGAGCCCGGACCAGCGATCCTCGCGGATCGCGGTCCGGACATCCATCATAAGCCGTTGGAAGTGCCGGATGTTGTGGAGGCTGACGAGGGTGGGACCGAGCATCTCCTCGGCGGCGAACAGGTGCCGGAGGTAGGCCCGGCTGAAGCCGCCTGCGCAGGCCTCGCAGTCGCAGGCGGGGTCGATCGGCCGGGGGTCGTCGGCATGGCAGGCGTTCCGGAGGCGGATGGGCCCCTCGCGCGTGAAGGCGTTGGCGTTGCGGCCGTTGCGGGTGGGCAGGACGCAGTCGAACATGTCGACGCCGGCGGCGACGGCCATGGCGATGTCGCGGGGGTAGCCGACGCCCATGAGGTAACGCGGACGATCCGCAGGAAGCAGCGGCGCGGTGAAGCGCACCGTCTCGGCGATGCGCTCGGGGCTCTCGCCCACCGCGACGCCGCCGATCGCGTAGCCGGGCAGGTCGATCTCGCAGGTGCGCAGGGCGCTCTCGCGACGCAGCTGGAGATGCGTGCCGCCCTGCACGATGCCGAACAGCGCCTGGGACTCGGG
>JBEGMS010000286.1:0-2525 GCA_041182985.1 Actinomycetota bacterium | reverse complement strand
CCTGATCATGGGCCTCATGCGGATCGGGCCCGGGGCGGGCAGCATGGCGGGGATGACCGAGCCGATCGTGGCCCCGATGCTCGCCTGGTTCGCCCTCGGCCAGCTCCTGACGCCGCTGCAGATCGTGGGCGTGGGCCTGACGATCGCCTGCGTGGCGATCGTCGAGCGGCAGCGCTATCGGCTGCGGAGCGTCCCCGAGTCCTACGTCGCGGAGCTCTGACCGTGTCGCACCGCACGGCCGGGGCCGTCATCGTCGTGTTCGCGTGCGTGCTGTTCGCGTCGACGGGCATCGTCGCCCGGATCGCGATCGACGGCGGCCTCGACCCGACCGAGGTGGCGGCCGTGCGCACGTACGGCGGGGCGCTGCTCCTGCTCCCGTTCGTCCTGCGCGCCTGGCGCGGCCTCACCCGGTCGATGATCTGGCCCATCACCGCCTACGCCCTGATCGGCGTGTTCGCCTCGCAGGGCCTCTACTTCGAGTCGATCAGCCGCATGGACGTCGCGCTGGCGCTCGTGATCTCGTACATCGCGCCGCTGCCGGTCGCCCTCTACCAGCGCCTGCGGCTCGGCGAGCGGCTGCCGGCGTGGGCCTACGTGGCGATGGGCGCCGCGGTCGGCGGGCTCGCCCTGGCGGTGCTCGGCGGCTCCGGCGTCGGCGAGCTGACCCCGCTCGGGCTCGTGCTCGCGTTCCTCTGCATGGCGACGTTCGCCGTGATGCTGATCCTCGGCCCGCGCCAGCCCACGCAGATCGACCCCTTCGCCCGCGCCGGCGCGCCGCTGCTCCTCGCCGGGGCCGCGTGGTTCGTCGTGGTCCCGGTGTGGACGGTGCCCTGGGGCGAGCTGGGCGCCACGGTGCCGCTGGGCGGCTCCCTCGACGTGGCGGTGCCGCTGTGGGCGACCATCGCGTGGGTGGTGGTCATCGGCTCCGCCCTCGCCTTCGCGATCATCCTCACCGGCACCGTGCGGGTCGGCGCCGGCACGGCCAGCATGCTCGGGATGACGGAGCCGATCGTGGGGTCCCTGCTCGCCTGGCTCGTCCTCGGCCAGGCGCTGACCCTGCTGCAGACCGTCGGCATCCTCGTCACGGTCGCCGCCGTCGGCTTGGTCGAGCACGCGCGGGCCCGGCGGATCGGCACGCCGGAGCTGTTCGACCCGCTGGCGCCGCTCGCCGACCCCGAACGCCGGTAGCGTTCCGCCCATGGGCCACGTCCTCACCAGCCTCCCCGTCGGCGAGAAGATCGGCATCGCCTTCTCCGGCGGCCTCGACACGTCCGCCGCGGTCGCGTGGATGCGCGACAAGGGCGGCGTGCCGTACGCCTATACCGCCGACCTCGGCCAGTACGACGAGCCCGACCTCGGCGACGTTCCGAGCCGGGCGCTGCAGTACGGCGCCGAGTCCGCGCGGCTCGTCGACTGCCGCGCCGAGCTCGTGCGCGAGGGCCTCGTGGCGCTGCAGTGCGGGGCCTTCCACATCGCCTCCGGCGGGCGCGCCTACTTCAACACGACGCCGCTCGGCCGCGCGGTCACCGGCACGATGCTCGTCGCAGCGATGCGCGAGGAGGGCGTCTCGATCTGGGGCGACGGCTCGACGTACAAGGGCAACGACATCGAGCGCTTCTACCGCTACGGGCTGCTCGTCAACCCGGCCCTGCGCATCTACAAGCCGTGGCTCGACCAGCGGTTCGTCGACGAGCTCGGCGGGCGCAGGGAGATGAGCGAGTGGCTGCAGGCGCACGACCTGCCGTACCGCGACCCGACCGAGAAGGCGTACTCGACCGACGCCAACATCTGGGGCGCGACGCACGAGGCCAAGCGGCTCGAGTTCCTCGACACCTCGATGGACATCGTCTCGCCGATCATGGGCGTCGCCCACTGGGACGAGGCGGTCGCGATCGTGCCCGAGCAGGTGACGGTCCGCTTCCACGAGGGCTGGCCCGTCGCCATCAACGGCGCCGAGTTCGCCGACGAGGTGGCGCTCGTGCTCGAGGCCAACGCGATCGGCGGCCGCCACGGGCTCGGCATGTCCGACCAGATCGAGAACCGCATCATCGAGGCCAAGAGCCGCGGCATCTACGAGGCGCCCGGCATGGCGCTCCTGCACATCGCCTACGAGCGCCTCGTCAACGGCATCCACAACGAGGGCACGATCGACCAGTACCGGGACCACGGCCGCCGGCTCGGGCGCCTGCTCTACGAGGGCCGCTGGTTCGACCCGCAGGCCCTGATGCTGCGCGAGGGCCTGCAGCGCTGGGTCGGGCGCGCGATCACGGGCGAGGTGACGCTGCGGCTGCGCCGCGGCGAGGACTACACCGTCCTCGACACCGTCTCCCCGAACCTCACGTACCACCCCGAGCGGCTCAGCATGGAGAAGTCGGAGAGCGCCTTCGGGCCGCTCGACCGGATCGGTCAGCTGACGATGCGCAACCTCGACATCCAGGACTCGCGCGCGAAGATCGACGACTACCGCGCCGCCGGCACGCTCGGCGGCGGTCTGCTCGAGCTCGACGCCGACTAGCCGGTTCAGC
>JBEGMS010000285.1:0-5718 GCA_041182985.1 Actinomycetota bacterium | reverse complement strand
TCCCGAACCTGCTCGTCAACGGCTCGCGCGGCATCGGCTGGTCGATGGCCTGCGAGATCCCGCCGCACAACCTCGGCGAGGCCTGCGCCGCCGCGATCGCCCTGGCCGAGGACCCCGACGCGCCCCTCGCCAAACTGATGAAGGCGCTGCCCGGCCCGGACTTCCCGACGGGCGGGATCGTCGTCGACCCCGAGGCCCTCGCCGAGGCCTACGAGAAGGGGCAGGGCACGGTGCGGCTGCAGGCCCGCTTCCACACGGAGCAGCTGCAGGGC
The DNA here is from genome assembly GCA_041182985.1 of Actinomycetota bacterium. GTDB lineage: Bacteria > Actinomycetota > Thermoleophilia > Gaiellales > F1-60-MAGs149 > F1-60-MAGs149. The sequence goes on along the minus strand of JBEGMS010000285.1, from coordinate 5,446 downwards.
GGCGTCCAGGCCGTCGTCGTGACCGAGCTGCCCTACGGCGTCTCGCCGGACCAGATCGTGGCCGAGGTGGTCAAGGCGGCCCGCGCCGACAAGATCCGCGACGTCACCGAGATGCCCCGCAACCTGACCGACCGCTCCGGCATCCGCGTGCAGATCCGCTGCAAGCGCGGCGGCTCCGTCGACCGCCTGATCGCGGACCTCTTCCGCACCACGTCGCTGCGCATCACGGTCGGCATCAACATGACCGTCCTCGTCGACGGCGCGCCCCGCCAGATCGGGCTGCGCGAGGCGCTCGACCGCTTCGTCGACTTCCGCTTCCAGATCGTCGTCGCCCGCCTCGAGTGCGAGCGCGACGAGCTCCTGCGCGAGCTGCACCGCCTGATCGCCCTGCTCGCCGCGCTCGACGCGATCGACGCGGTGATCAAGATCGTGCGCGGCTCCGAGGACGACGACGACGCCAAGCGCCAGCTGATGGCCAAGCTCAAGGTCGTGCCGCACGGCGAGACCAAGCCCGTGCCGATCGACGACGAGCAGGCCCAGTGGATCATCGACATGCCGATCAAGCGGCTCGCCCGCCTCAACCGCCTCAAGCTCGAGGAGGAGCGCAAGGCCAAGGGCGAGCGCGTCGACGAGATCGGGCGCATCCTCGAGTCGCACGACGCGCTCAAGAGGATCGTCGTCGGCGAGCTCAAGGAGGCCGCGAAGCTGTCCGGCCCGCGGCGCACCGCGCTCGGCGGCGACGGCCCCGTGGTGGCCGCGGCCGAGACGGCGGCCGCCCGCGGCGCCAAGGGCGGCCGCCAGGTCGACGTCGTCCAGGGCCCCGCCACCGAGGTCTGGGTGGGCGCCACCAAGGGCGGCCTCCTGGTCGCCCAGTCCCGCGCCTCCGCGCCGACCGCCTACCCCGTCGACGTGCAGCCGGGCGACCGGCCGCTCGGGCTGATCCACTCCTCCACCGACCGCGAGCTCCTCTGCTTCACGGCCGACGCCGAGGTCGCCCGCGTGCGCCTCGCCGAGCTGCCGCTCTCGTCGCGCGCGGTGCGCGGCCACAAGCCGATCCAGATGTCGCGCGGCCAGGAGCTGGTCGCGCTCGTGACCGACGACGCCCCGTTCCTCCTACTCGTCACCGAGCAGGGCGAGGTCAAGCGCTGCCAGCCCGACGTCCTGCCCGGCGCGCACGCCACCCTCGCCGGCGCGATGGCGCTGCCCGACGGCGACCGCCTGGTCGCGGTCGTCCCGCACGACGAGGGCGACGATCTGCTCCTCGCGACCGCCTCCGGCAAGGTGCTGCGGACCGCGGCCAAGCCGATCCGCCCGGTCAAGGGCGCGGCGGCCGGCGGCGTCGCCGGCATGCGGCTCGCCCCGGGCGACCGCATCGTCTCGGCCTGCGCCGTCGGCCCGGGCGACCTCGTCGTCCTGCACGAGGGCGGGCACGGCAAGCGCGTCGACCTCGCCGACGTGCCCGCCAAGGGCCGCGGCACGGGCGGCGTGCAGCTCGCGAGCCCCGACAAGCCGAGCAAGGAGCCGGCCGGCCCCGTGGCCGCGATCCGCTGTGCGGACGGCCCCGCCCAGGCGGTGCTCCTGTCGGGGCAGATCGCCAAGGTGCCGGCCGAGGCGGCCGTCAACCGCGCCGCGGTCTCGCGCCCCCTCGTCGACGTGGTCGTCGGCGACGAGGCCGTCGGGCTCGCGTAGCCGCTAGACGGGCAGCCAGAGGGCGTCGGAGCCGAGCGCCACGCGCCGGGCCCGGCCGTCGGCGGCGAGGCCGATCAGCTCCGTCTCGACCGCGGCCCGGTCGGGCTCGTCGTTGCGGCCGGCGGCGATCAGCGCCAGCTCGTACGTGGTCAGCCCGCGCGGGAAGGCGGGCAGGGCCTCGGCCGGACCGGCCGGGCCGCGCTGCGGCAGCATCGGGTCGAGGGTCGCGATGCAGACGTCGTAGGCGGCGAGCGGCTGCCAGCCCGCGGCCCCGAGCATCTCGCCGTCGCGGCTGAAGGTCAGGCTCGGCGCGGTGTAGCGCTCCTCGCCGTCCGAATCGGCGGTCTTGCCCTGCGCGGAGGCGGGCGGCAGGATCGTGCGCGACTCGCGCTTGTCGGCCAGGTAGGCCTCCTCGACCGCCGGGTCGTCGAGACCCGCGACCACGGCGTCGGCGTCGATGCCCGGCACGCTGCGCACGATGGGCTCGAGCACCTCGAGCGAGTCGTGCGGGCGCGGGTCGGTGAACCACGAGAACCGCAGCGCGCGCAGCACCGCGTCGGCGGCCTCGTGCCCCTGGCGGCGGGCGCTGACGACGAGCCGGCAGGCGAGGCCGGTGGCCGCGGGCCGCTCGCGCGGCGCGGTCGAGAACGGCATCCCGAAGCGGTCCCGGAACTCGATGTGCCACTGGGTCATCAGCGCGCCCGTGTAGCCGAGGTCGACGTAGCGCTGCGGGTCCTCGGCGAGGCCGATCATGCAGGTGCGCCAGACCAGCCCGTCGCCGTAGCGCCACTCGAGCGCGCGCACGAAGGGCTCCGCGGAGTAGGCCCACGGGCAGCCCGGGTCGGTGTAGTGGACGACCTCGATCGGCATGGCGGCAGCCTACCGGCGCGTACCCTGCCCGGGTGGCGGACCGCCCCTCCGACCGGCGCATCCTCGCGCTCGCCGTGCCCGCGCTCGGGGCGCTGGCCGCCGAGCCGCTCTACCTGCTCGTCGACACGGCGGTCGTCGGCCACCTCGGCAAGGAGGCGCTCGCCGGCCTCGCCGTCGGCGGCGGCCTGCTCGCCAACGCGGTCTGGCTGATGAGCTTCCTCGCCTACGGCACCACCGGTCGCACCGCACGGCTGTTCGGGGCGGGGCGCCGCGCCGACGCGGTGCAGGAGGGCGTCCAGGCGACCTGGCTCGCGCTCATCCTCGGCGTGCTCGTGACCGTCGTGCTGCAGGTCCTCGCCGAGCCGCTCGCCACCCTGATCGCGGGCTCCGGCAACCCCGAGACGATCGCGGGCGCCGTCTCGTGGCTCCGGATCGCCTCCCTCGGGGCGCCCCTGATCGCGATCACGCTCGCCGGGCAGGGCTGGCTGCGCGGCGTGCAGGACCTGCGCAAGCCGCTCGTCTACCTGATCGGCGCGAACGCGATCTCCGCGGCGCTCGCCCCCGCGTTCGTGTACGGGCTCGACATGGGCCTCGACGGCTCCGCCGTCGCCAACGTCTGCGGCCAGGCCGTCGCCGCCGCGCTGTTCCTGCAGGCGCTCCTGCGCGAGCGGGCCGCCCTGCGGCCGGACCGGGCGGCGATGACGGGCCAGCTGTCCGCCGCCCGCGACCTCGGCCTGCGCACGATCGCGATGGAGTTCACGTTCATCAGCGCGACGGCGGCCGCCTCGCGGATGGGCCCCGAGCAGGTCGCGGCGCACCTGATCGCGATCCAGCTGTGGTTCTTCCTCGCGCTCACGCTCGACGCCTTCGCGATCGCCGCGCAGGCCCTGATCGGCGAGCTGCTCGGCGCCGACGAGGTGCAGGCGGCGCGGGCCCTCGCGCGGCGGCTGTGCGAGCTCGGCGCGATCGTCGGCGTCGTCTTCGGGGCGATCATCCTGGCCGGCTGGAACCTGATTCCCCGCATCTTCACCTCCGACGCCGACGTGGTGCAGGCGACGGGCGCCGCGTGGGGCTGGTTCGCGCTGATGCAGCCGTTCGGCGGCGTCGTCTTCGCGATCGACGGGATCCTGATCGGCGCGGGCGACAACGCCGCGATCCGCAATCGCACCCTGCTGTCGATCGGCCTCGGGTACCTTCCGTGCCTCGTGGGCACCGTCTACTTCGGCTGGGGCCTGACCGGCCTCTGGGTCGGCCTGACCCTCTTCATCCTGCTGCGCTTCGTACTGCTCGGCGCCCGCACGCTGCGCGGCGGCTGGGCCGTCGGCGGGGCGCGCCTGGCGTGAGCACCGTCGCCCCCCGCGAGGCGCTCGCGCTCTGGCTGCGGATCGGCTGCACGTCGTTCGGGGGGCCGATCGCCCAGATCGACCTCCTGCACCGCGAGGTGGTCGAGCGCCGCGGCTGGGTCGACGAGCGCTCGTTCCTGCACGCGCTGCGCCTGTGCAACGCGCTGCCCGGCCCCGAGGCGCAGCAGCTCGCCTGCTGGCTCGGCTGGCGGGTCGGCGGGCTGCGCGGCGCGCTCGCGGCGGGCGGGCTGTTCATCCTGCCGGGCCTCGTCCTGATCCTCGCCCTCGCCTGGGTCTACGCGGCGCTCGGCGACACCGCAGTCATGGCGGACGCCGTGCGGGCGCTCGGCGGCGCCGTGATCGCCCTCGTCCTCGCCGCCGGCCTGCGCATGGGCCGCCGCGTGGTGCGCACCCGCTGGGTGCTCGCCCTCGGCGTCGCCGCGGGGGCCGGGATGCTGCTCGGGGTGCCGTTCCCCGTGGTCGTGATCGCGGGCGCCGCCCTCGGCGTGCTGCTCGGGCGGGTGCGGCCGGCGGCGCTCGTGCCGCTCGAGGACCAGGCCGATCCGGGGGCGCCGCTCGATCCCGCCGAGCGCCGGCGGGTCCTCCGGCGGGCCGCGGTCGGCGGCCTGCTCTGGCTCGGCGGGCTCGCCCTGCTGCTCGCCGTGGGCGGCGTGATCGCGGAGCTCGCCGGCCTCTTCACGGTCGCGGCGCTCGTCACCTTCGGCGGCGCCTACGCGGTGCTGCCGTTCGTCGCCACCGCCGCCGTGGACCGCTACGGCTGGCTGTCGCCCGAGCAGATGGTCGCGGGCCTCGCCCTCGGCGAGACGACGCCCGGCCCGCTGATCCTCGTCAACGCCTTCGTGGGCTTCATGGCCGGCTGGGCCGCGCTCGGCGGCGCGGCCGGCGGGATCGCGGGCGGCCTCGTGGCCACGGCGGCCACGTTCGCGCCCTCCTTCCTGCTGATCGGCGTCGGGGCGCCGCTCGTCGAGCGGGTGCCGCGGCGCGGTCCCGTCGCCGACGCCCTCGCCGCGCTGCAGGGCGTCGTGGCCGGGGCGATCGCGGTGCTGGCCGTCTACCTCGTCTCGACCGTGCTCCTGCCGGCCGGGGCGGTCGACCTGCTCGCGCTCGCCGTCGCCGCGGCCGTCTACGGCCTCCGCCGCGTCGGGCTGCCGGTGCCCGCGCTGGTCGCAGTGACGGCCGCCCTCGGCGCGCTGGTCGGGCTGCTCGACCCCGGCCTCCTGCTCGTCGCCCGCTAGCCGGGCCGTGGCATGATGCCGCGCATGACGCGCACCCCGGATCCCCTCTCCGCTCGCCGCCCGCTGCCCGGCGTCGACGGCGTCGACTACTACGCGATCGCCGCCCTCGACGAGGCCGGGATCGACACGACGCGGCTGCCCTACACGGTGCGCGTGCTGCTCGAGATGCTGCTGCGCCACTCGGAGGGCGCGCACGTCTCCGAGGCCGACATCCGCGCGCTCGGCGCGTGGCCGGCGCCCGCCCCGGCGGGCACCTCGGTGCCGTTCATCCCGGCGCGCGTGATCCTG
>JBEGMS010000284.1:0-5031 GCA_041182985.1 Actinomycetota bacterium | reverse complement strand
CGTCATGCGCGGCGGTCGGGGCGCGGCCGGCGGGCCTGCGCGATCAGCGCGCGGCCGAGCCGCAGGGGGTCGTGATGGTGCCCGTCGGTGATGCGCGCGACGACGACCTCGACGCCGCTCTCCACGAGGGCGGCCCGGTCGAAGTCGACGGGGATCAGCCCGGGCGCGGCGACCCGCCGCACCGTCGGCACGAGCACCGTGTCGACCACGCCGCGCCCCACGTGGCGCTCGAGGCGCTCGAGGTGCGTGGCGGCGTCGTAGCCGATCGTCTCGCTCGGCTCCTGCAGGAGGTTCGCGACGTACACGCAGCGCGCGGTCGACTCCCGCAGCGCGTCGCCGAGCCCCGGCACGAGCAGCGGCGGGATCGTCGAGGTGAACAGCGAGCCGGGCCCGAGCACGACCAGGTCGGCTGCGCGCAGCGCCGCGACGGACTCGGGGTGCGGCTGCGGGCGCTCGGGCTGCAGCCGGAGGCGCCGCACGGCGCGCCGCTCGGAGGCGACCGCGGTCTCGCCGGCGACGACACGGCCGTCCTCCATCTCCGCGACCAGCACGGCCTTCTCGCGCGTCGCGGGCAGCACGCTGCCGGAGATCGCGAGCACGTGGCTCGAGAGCGCCACCGCGGCGTCGAACGAGCCGGCCACCTCGGTCAGCGCGGCGAGCACGAGGTTGCCCAGCGAGTGCCCCTCGAGGTCGCCGCGGTCGAAGCGGTGCTGGAAGACCTCGGCGAGCACCGACTCGTCGTCGGCGAGGGCCACGAGGCAGTTGCGCACGTCCCCGGGCGGCGGCATCCCGAGGTCTCGCCGCAGCCGGCCCGAGGAGCCGCCGTCGTCGGTCAGGGTGACGATCGCGGTCGGGTGCGCCCCGGCCAGCTTCAGCCCGCGCAGCACGGTCGAGAGCCCCGTGCCGCCGCCCAGGCAGACGATGCGCGGCTCAGCGCGCACGCACGCCCTCCAGCGCCAAGAGGCGCCGCTTCCGCTCGGCGCCCAACGCGCCGTACCCGCCGATGCTCCCGTCCGCCCTGATGACGCGATGGTACGGGACGATCACGCTCAGCGGGCCGTGCGCGCAGGCGGCGCCGGCCGCCCGCCAGCTGCGGGGCCGGCCGGCCATGCGGGCGACCTCGGCGTACGAGGCCGTCTCGCCGCGGGGGATGGAGCGCACGGCGCGCAGGAGACGCCGCTCCTCCTCGGGGATGCCGTGCCAGTCCCAGGCCGCCTCGAGGTCGACGTCGGCGAAGTCGTCTACCGCACCCGCGTAGTACGCAGCCAGGCGCCCGGCGAGATCGGCGGCCGTCGGGTCGTCGCCGGCCCGGGCCGCCGGGCGCAGGTCCGCCGCCGGCTCGTCGTGGTCGACGACGCGCCCGCCCTCGACGAGCAGCGATCCCGTGCCCCAGCCCGGTGCCTCGTACACGCAGGCGATCACCGGCTCGCCTCCGGCAGCCGCCGCCGCCCGCCGCGCGTCCCGCTCGGCGCCGGACCCCCGATCCGGTGCAGCGCGGCGTGGATGGCGTGGGCCGTCTTGGCGGGCAGGCCCGGGACCGCCTCGATCTCACCGGGCGAGGCGGCCATCAGGGCCTCCACGGAGCCGAAGTGGTCGAGCAGGGCCCGCCGCCGGGCGGGCCCCACCCCGGGCAGCTCCTCGAGCGCGGAGCGCGTGGCCTGATTGGTGCGGTCACGTCGGCTCTGGCGGACGGCGAAGCGATGCGCCTCGTCGCGGATCTGGCGCAGCAGGAGCAGGGCCGGCGCGTTCGGGTCGAGGACGACGGGCCGTCCGCGGCCCGGCAGCCAGACCTCCTCCTCGCGCTTGGCGAGCCCGACGACCGCGGTGCGCGGCGCCTCCGCCCGCGTCATGGCGGCCACGGCCGCGTTGAGCTGCCCCTTGCCGCCGTCGATCACGACGAGATCCGGTGCCGAGCCGAAGGAGGGGTCGTCATCCTGGGCGGCGAGACGCGTGAAGCGCCGGTCGATCGCCTCCCCGATCGAGGCGAAGTCGTCGAGCCGGCCGTGCCGGATCCCGAACGTGCGGTACTGGTCGGTGCGCGTCACCCCGTCGAGCATCACGGCCATCGAGGCGTACTGGCTCTCGCCGCCGAGGGTCGAGACGTCGTAGCACTCGATCCGCCGCGGCAGCACCTCGAGCCCCAGCCGCTCGCGCAGCTCCTCCAGGGCGTCCGCCCCGCGCGTGCGGGCGCGGTCGTCCTGCAGGCGCACGCCCTCGAGCGCGAGCTCCGCGTTGCGCTGCGCGAGCTCGCGCAGCCGCCGCCACTCGCCGCGCATCGGGGTCCGCAGCTCGACCGCGCTGCCCCGCCGCTCGGTCAGGAGCGCCTCGAGCTCGGCGCGCCGCACGAGCCCGGGCGGGGCGATGACGAGCGGCGGCACCGCGGCGCCGCCGCCGTAGCGCTCGTCGAGCGCGGCCTCCACCACGTCGTCCAGGTCGGCGGCCCGGGCGTTGTCGAACACGAACTCGACGCGCTCCGCGAGGCGGCCGCCGCGCTGCGGCCAGATGTGCACGACGGCCGTGTCCTCGCCCAGGGCGACGCCGAGCACGTCGCCGTCGCCCGCGTCCGCCCGGTCGACGAGCTGCTGCTCGTCGAGCATCCGCACGGCGGCGAGGCGGTTGCGGGCCCTGGCCGCGTCCTCGTAGCGCTGCTCGGCCGCCGCGGACCGCATCTCGTCCTCGAGCTGGCGGGCGATGGTGCGCGTGTCGCCCTCGAGGAAGCGCACCACGTCCCCGATCAGGCGCCCGTAGTCCTCCTCCGTCACGCGCCCCACGCACGGCGCCAGGCAGCGTCCGATGTGGAGGTCGAGGCACGGCGACCCGGAGCGGCGCCCCGGCGTCGGCCCCTCGCACGGGCGGTACGGGAACACGCGCCCGAGGATGTCGAGGGTCTCGCGCACCTTGCGGGCGCTCGGGTACGGCCCGAACAGCCGGCCCTTGGAGCGATTCCCGCGTCGCGTGAACATCACGCGCGGGTAGGCCTCGCCCTCGGTGACCACGATCATCGGGTACGACTTGTCGTCGCGCAGACGCACGTTGAAGGGCGGCCGGTGCTGCTTGACGAGCGTCTGCTCGAGCAACAGCGCCTCGGTCTCCGTCGCCGTCACCGTCACGTCGATCTCACGCACGCGCAGGACGAGCTCGGCGGTGCGCCGCTCGAGGCCGCGGTCCGGGCGCGCGTACGAGCCGACGCGCCGCCGCAGCGCCTTCGCCTTGCCCACGTAGAGGACCTCGCCGTCCTCGCCCCGGAACACGTACACGCCCGGCTCCTCGGGCAGCGTGCGCGCGCGCTCGCGGATCAGGTCGACGCCCGTTCCCATGCGGCCAATCGTAGACCGCGGGCGGGGCCGCTCAGGGCGCGATCACCGGGATCCGCCGCCCGTCCTCGTCGACCCGGGCCACGGCGACGGCGCGCGCCGCCACCGGCAGCGCGAGCCGGTGGCGCCCGACCCGCAGCGCCGCGTCGCCACCGTCCACGACGGCCGTGGCCCGCTCGGCCCCGTCGGCGACCGCCTGCAGCGCGCGTCCCTCGGCGATGCGCAGCGCCTGGGCGCGGCGCGCCTCGAGGCCGAGCCCGGCCAGCGCGATCAGGGCGACGAGGCCGAGCGGGGCCGCCAGCGCGAGCCCGAGCGCGGCGGCCTGGCCCCGGTGCCTCACCCGACCCGCGCCGCCTGCCGGCGGACGGCCCCGAGCGGCGCCGCCACGCGCACCTCCACGAGCGCCCCGGCGACCCGCACCCGGACGCCCGGCGCGGGGACGGGCGCCAGGCCCATGGCGTCCGCGCGCACCGCGCGGGCGAGCTCGCGCTCGGCCAGGGCGACGGCCGTGACGCGCCCGCAGGCGACCGCGAACGCGCAGCCGCAGGCGGCGAGCAGCGGGCACAGCGCGAGCAGCTCGACGAGCGCCTGCCCCCGCCGCACCTCCCCGGCGGGCGCCGCAGCGTCGGCGGCGCGCTGCCAGGCCCCCGCCGCCGCCCGTGCGGTGGCGGCGAGCAGCGCCACGAGCAGGAGGCAGACGAGCACCGCCTCCGCGCCGGCCTGGCCCCTGCGTCGCATGGACCGAGCGTGGCCGCGGACCCCGTGGCCGTGCCGCGCCGGTGACGCGCGGACCCGCGCGGGCCGCGCACGCGATGCGTCCTAGTACCAGCCCTCCGTCTCGCGCCACAGACGCCACATGACGACCCCGCACGCGCCGATGATCGCGAAGAAGAGCAGCGCCGAGAACAGCGTCCAGCTGATCAGGAAGGAGCCGACGACGACGAGCACGATGATCAGCCCGGCGCCGTAGAACAGCAGCTTCTGCCCGCGGCTCAGCCAGCTCAGGCGGCTGCGGTTGTCGCGCCAGATCCGGTAGACGAAGTAGACCAGCGCCGCGAGGATCGCGATCCGGACGACGATCAGGAGGATCGAGACGACCGGCCCGGCGACGACCTGGAGCACGGTCAGCACCAGGGCCGCCGCGACGACGATCCCCCAGCTGAGCCACGGCTTCGACATCAGGGGCAGCCTACCCGCATCAGAGCGCACCGCTCGAGAGGAAGGCCCGCACGGCGAGCGCGGACGCGAGGAGCGCCGCGATCGAGAAGATCAGGATGTTGCGGCGGATGTCGTCGCGGCGCGCCGAGTAGGCGAAGACCACGAGAGCGGCCGGCAGGAGGCCGTACACGTAGTGCAGCTGCTCGGGCGCGCGCAGGTTCTGGCTGAGCAGGAGCAGCCCGATCAGGGCCTGGCCGATGATCACGGTCTGCGAGGCGGCGAGGACCTGCGCGTAGACGCGCCCCGTCGGCAGCCAGCGGCGCCAGATGGCGATGCCCCACAGGCCCGCGATCAGGTTGATCGCGATCACGGCGACGCCGAGCCAGTAGTGGAAGGTGACCGTCACCCCGGAAAGTATGCGCGAGGCCGACCGCGGCCCGTCAACCGCCGAGGGAGAACTGCGCGAGGGTCTTCTGCGACCGGAAGACGGGCTTCGCCCCCGCGTCGCGGTCTACGCGGCGCCCTCGGCGCAGTCGCCCGTCGAGCCGCAGGTCAGCCG
>JBEGMS010000283.1:0-4419 GCA_041182985.1 Actinomycetota bacterium | reverse complement strand
CGAGCGGGAGCCCGAGTGGGGGCCCGCGGGGTGGGGCGGCGAGGGGCGCCGCGGGGGCGTGCCGCGCGCCCGCCCGGTGGGGGGCGACGCCTCGGTCGACCGCATCCTGCGCGCGGTGGTGCGCGAGCTGCGGGGCCGCGCCCTCGAGGCCGGGGCCGACGGGGCGCGGCTGCGCGCGCTGGCCGGCCGGCTGTGGGCGGAGCGCCACGGCGCCGCCGCCGGCGCGGACCCGCAGGAGCGCCTCTTCTAGGTGCCCGCGAGCGCCGCGAGCTCGGCGAGCGCGGCGGTGAGGAGCGCGTCGAAGGCGGCGGCGTCGACGGGCTCGGCGGCCGCGGCCGCGAGGGCGTCGAGGGCCTCCGCGGCGCGCGCGTAGGCTGCGGGGTCGAGCGGCTCGAGCGCCGCGCGGTCCTGCTCGAGCCCGCGCGTCACGTCGGCGATCCGCTCCTGCGCCTCGGCGTACGCACCCGGGTCGGCGACCGCGCCGTCGACCACGCCCGCGGCGTAACGGGGACCGGCGGGCGCGAGCTGCCCGGCCAGCCCGGTGGCCAGGTCGCGCGACTGCCCGGCGAGGGTGGCGAGGGACGGCTGCGAGGAGCGGCCGATGAAGGTGCCGGCCGCGAGCCCGACCACGAGGGCGAGGACGGCGATCAGCGCGATCGCCAGGATGACGCGCGCCGAGACGCCGTCGCCGTCGTTCTCCCAGGCGCTCATTCCCCGAAGCATGGCGCAGGGCCGCGCCCGCGGGGAAGTTAGGGTACCCTTCCGTCCGTGACCACGGTCCCCAGCCTCCGCCTCGCGGGCGTCACGCGCCGCTTCGGCGACGTGACCGCGCTCGACCACGTCGACCTCGAGGTGGCGCGCGGCGAGGTGGTCGCGATCCTGGGGCCCTCGGGCTGCGGCAAGACCACCCTGCTGAACCTGGTCGCGGGGCACCAGCGCCCTGACGGCGGGCGGATCGAGGTCGGCGGCCGCCCGGTGGCGGGCGACGGCGCCTGGGTGGCGCCGCAGGACCGTCGCGTGGCGATGGTCTTCCAGGACTACGCGCTCTTCCCGCACCTGACCGTGGCCGAGAACGTCGCCTTCGCGCTGCCGAAGGAGCGCCGCCGGGACGGCGCGGACCGTGCGCGCGAGCTGCTCGACCTGCTCGACGTGGGCGCGCTCGCCGAGCGCCGCCCGACCGAGATCTCCGGCGGGCAGCAGCAGCGCGTCGCGCTCGCCCGCGCGCTCGCCCAGGAGCCCGAGCTGGTGCTGCTCGACGAGCCGTTCTCGAGCCTCGACCAGGCGACCCGCGACGAGGTGCGCGGCGAGATGATCGGGCGGCTGCGCGAGACCGGCCTGGCCTGCGTCGTCGTGACGCACGACCAGGAGGAGGCGCTCTCAATCGCCGACCGCGTCGCGGTCATGCACGCCGGGCGGATCCTCCAGATCGACCAGCCCGAGGTGCTCTACCGCAAGCCCTTCTGCAGCGAGGTCGCCGACTTCCTCGGCCGCGCCAACGTGCTCGACGGCGAGGGGCGGGGCGAGGTCGTGGAGACGCCGCTCGGCACCTACGCGCTGCTCGGCTCCGCCCACGGCCCGGTGCGGGTGTTCGTGCGCCCCGAGCTGGTCGGCGTGCGCCCGGACCCGGCCGGCGAGGCCGTGGTCGAGGCCAAGGCCTTCCGCGGGCACGACGTGATGTACACGCTGCGGCTGCCCGACGGCACCGTGGCGTGGGCGCACCGCCCGAGCGTGGACATGGCCGAGGTCGGCGATCGCGTGGCGATCGAGCCCCAGCCCGGCCACGCCGCGCTCGTGCCCGTCGCCTGGTCCGCCGTCTAGCCGAGCGCGCGCCGCGAGCGCGACTCCGGCCGCACGAGCAGCACGTACACGGGAACGGCGGAGACGGCGATCAGGATCAGCGCCGGCACGGCCGCGGCGGCGTACTGGGCGACGGCGGTGTTCTGCCAGATCAGGGTCGCGGGCGTCTCGAAGCCGTTGGGCCGCAGGAGCAGGGTGGCGGGCAGCTCCTTGATCGCCGTCAGGAAGACGAGCGCGGCGCCGGTCAGGATGCCGGGCGCGGCGAGGGGGAGGGTGACGCGGGCGAGCACGTCGACGGGCCGGCGGCCCATGCCGCGGGCGGCCTGCTCGAAGCGCGGGTCGACCCGCTCCCAGCCCGAGCGGGCGCCGCTGATCGCCTGCGGCAGCGTGCGCACGGTGTACGCGACGACGATCAGCGCGGCCGTCTGGTAGAGGAACGGGGCGCTGCGGATGGCGAGGAACACGAGTCCGAGCCCGACGACGATGCCGGGCAGGGCGTAGCCGACGTAGGACAGGCCCTCGACGACCCGGGGCAGGCGACCGGGCACGCGCGCGACGAGCGCGGCCACCGGCATGGCGAGGGCGACGCAGACCACGGCGGTCGCCAGCGACACGCCGATCGCGTTGAGGGCGGCGGGGAGGGCGTCGGCGAGCTGCTCGGCCAGGGAGGCGTCGGCGACGAGGGTCACGGCCCACCAGCCGAGGATCGCGAGGGGCAGGACGAGGGCGAGCAGGACGACCACCGCCACGAAGGCGAGCGCGGGCGCGCGCACGGCGCCGAGCGGCAGCGGGGCCGAGTCCTCGGCGGCCCGCACGCGCCGGCGCGCGGCGCCCGTGTCGCCGCGCAGGGACCACTGCTCGGCGCCCACGACGAGCAGGGCCACCAGGGCCAGCACGAGCCCGACGGCGGCCGCGCCGGCCGGGTCGTAGAGGCTGTCGTAGCGCAGGAAGGCCTCGCGGGTCAGGGTCGTGCAGCGCATCAGGCTGACGACGCCGAAGTCGCTCATCGCGTAGAGCGCGGCGAGCAGGGCGCCGGCCACCACGGCGGAGCGGATCTGGGGCAGGGTGACGCGCCGGAAGGTGTCGATCGGCCCGCGGCCCATCCCGCGGGCGGCCCGCTCGAGCGACGGGTCGACGCGGCGCAGCGCCGAGGCGGTCAGGAGCAGCACGTAGGGGTAGGTGAACAGCACGAGCACGATCGTGGATCCGAGCAGGCCGTCGATCACCGGCAGCCGGTAGACGCCGAGCGGCTCGAGCGCCTGCGCGAGGAGCCCGCGCGGGCCGAGCGCGCCGAGCAGCGCGAGCGCGCCGACGTAGCTCGGGATCACGAGCGGGAGGGCCCCGAGGACGAGGGCGAGGCGGCGGAGCGGCAGGGCGCTGCGGACGGTCAGGATCGCGAAGGGCACGCCGATCAGCACCGAGCCGGCGGCGACGAGGAGCGCGAGGACGGCGGTGCGCAGGACCGCGGGCGCGAGGCCGGCGAGGTCCGGCGACTCGCCGCCCGCGGCGGCGCGGAGGGCGAGGTAGACGATCGGGGCGACCGCGATCAGGACCGCGGGCAGGGCGGCCAGGACGAGGAGCGCCCGCCGGCCGCGCGGTGCGGCCGCGCCGGTCAGGTCACGAGCCCCGCGTCGCGGATCATCTGCACGGTGCCCTCGAGGTCCTCGGCGAGGAGGCCGAGGTTGACGTCGGGGCCGCCCTGCTCGGCGAGCGGCGGCAGGTCGGCCGCGGCCTCGAGGCCCGGCTGCGTCTCGTTGAGGGGGTACTCGCGCTCGTCGGCCTCCGCCGCGAAGAAGACCTGGCCCTCGGTCAGGAGCCAGCGCACGAGCGCCTGCGCGTCGGCGCTCCGCTCGGAGGAGCCGAGGATGCCGACCGCGGAGACGTTCGCGAACGAGCCGATGTCGGCGCCGTCGAAGTAGTGGTTGGCGATCGGCGCCGCGGGGTCGGAGGCGAGCTTCTCGTAGAGGTAGTAGTGGTTGACGAGGCCGGTGTCGACCTCCCCGGCGGCGATCGCGTCCACGATCTGGCTGTTCTTCTCGTAGGTGCGCGCGTGCGCGGCGAGGCCCTCCAGCCAGGCCATGGTCTGGTCGTCGCCGAGGGCCTCCCGCATCGCGCTGACGAACCCGACGAAGGAGGCGTTGGTGGGGGCCACGCCGATGGGACCGAGCGGCCAGTCGGGCTCGGCGAGGGCGAGCACGGACCCGGGCAGCCGGCCGGCCTCCACGCGGTCGGTGTTGTACGCCATCACCCGCACGCGGCCGGTGACGCCGACCCAGCGCCCGCCCGGGTCCTGGTAGCGGGCCGGGATCAGCGCGCGGTCGCCGGCCGGCAGCTCGGCGAGCAGGCCGTCGAGGACGCCGATCGAGCCCGCGTCCTGCGCGTAGAAGACGTCGGCGGGGGAGGCCGCGCCCTCCTCGAGGATGGTGGCGGCGAGAGCCGGGGAGTCGCCGTAGCGCACGTCAAGCTCGATGCCCGTGTCCTCCGTGAACTGCGCGTAGAGCGGCTCCACCAGCTCCTGCTCGCGGCCCGAGTAGACGACCAGCTTCGCGCCGTCGTCGGAGCCGCCGCAGGCCGCGGTCAGCGTGGCGGCGGCGAGGGCGATGAGGGCGAGCAGGGCGGGGG
>JBEGMS010000282.1:0-2826 GCA_041182985.1 Actinomycetota bacterium | reverse complement strand
GATCCGCACCGTGATGCAGTTCGACCCCTCGCGCACGCGGGAGGAGGCCTGGGCGCTGCTCGAGGCCAACGGCCGCTCGGTGAAGCGCGCGATCGAGGTGCCCAACTGGCAGCCCCGCCTCCGGGACGCGGCCGTCGCGCTGCGCCCGCTGCGCGCCGACGACCGCGAGGCGCTGCATGCCGCGGCCGCGGACCCCGCCATCTGGGAGCTGCATTCGGAGCGGAACCGCCACGAGCGTCCCGTCTTCGACCGCTTCTTCGACGCCGCGCTCGCCGGCGGCGGCGCGCTCGTCGCCGAGGACCCCTCGACCGGGCGCGTGATCGGCTCGAGCCGCTACTACGGATGGGACCCCGCGGACCGCTCGGTGGTCATCGGATACACGTTCCTGGCCCGCTCGCACTGGGGCGGCGCGACGAACGCCTCGATGAAGCGCCTGATGCTCGACCACGCGTTCCGCTGGGCGCGCACCGCGTGGTTCCACGCGAGCCCGGGCAACGCCCGCTCGCGCCGCGCGCTCGAGAAGATCGGCGCGCGCTTCGACCGCGAGGAGATGGTTCCCGTGGGCGGCGTCCCGAGCCCGCGGGTGATCTACCGCATCGACCGCGCGTGAGCCCCGCGGTCCGCGCCGTTCCGCCCGCTCGCCGTGTCGCGCGGCCCGAAAAGCGCGAAGGGCCCCGCGCATCGCGCGGGGCCCTTCGGAATCCCGTCGCCGGCGCGGACGCCGGCGGCAGGGGGTTGATCAGCCGACCATCGCCTTGAGGGCCTTCATCGGGCGGATCTTGATCTTGCGCGAGGCGGGCTTCGCCTTCACGGTCATCATCTCGCCGGGCTTGAAGGGGTTGGGCTTCTCGTAGGCCTTGGTGGCGGGCTTGTTGACGACGACGATCTTCATCATGCCGTGCACGACGAAGGTGCCGGTGCCCTTCTTGCCCAGGTCCTTCTTCATGATGCTGCCGAGCTCCTCGAACACGGCGGCGACCTGCTTGCGGGGGAGCTTGGTCTTCTCGGCGATCGCCTTGAGCGTCTCGCCCTTGCTGCGGGGCTTGGTTCCGGTGGCCATCCTGACATCCTTTCTGCCGGGCGATCACATCCTGTCGATGGGGCCCGAATTCGTGCGAATCCCGGATCACGTGATCCGGGACAGGCGACAAAGATAGGGATTCCCGCGCCGGACGCAAGGGGTAACGCCCGCGGGGTAGCCGTTTTTCGACCGATTTTCCCGAAATTTCGGGATTTCTAGGGGTTACGCCAAGGTCCGGGGCCCGTCCAAGGCATTCCAAGCGGGAAACGGCGCGTCCGCGGTGGGCGTCAGGCCTTCGGAACGCCGCTCGGGGCACGCCCCACCGAGTGGTACTCGAACCCCTCCTGGGCCATCTGCGCGGGCCGGAACAGGTTCCGCCCGTCGAAGACCAGCGGCGCGCGCAGGCGCCGGCGGATCTCCGCGAAGTCCGGCGAGCGGAACTCGTTCCACTCGGTGCAGATCACGAGCGCGTCCGCGCCGTCGAGCGCCGCGTACATGTCCGGCGCGCGCTCGGCGAGCCCGGGGTGGTCCTTCGCCAGGTTGTCCATCGCCACCGGGTCGTACGCGCGCACCGTCGCGCCGGCCTTCCTCGCGCGCTCCATCAGAGCGATCGACGGCGCCTCGCGGATGTCGTCCGTGCGCGGCTTGAACGCCACGCCCCAGAAGGCGAGCGTCTTCCCCTTGAGGTCGCCCGCGCCCATGCGCGCCTGGACCTTCGCCCAGAAGTGCGCGCGCTGGTCCTGGTTCACCTCGTGCACCGCGGCGTTGAGCTTGCATTCGAGCCCCGCCGCGCGGCCCATCCCGACGACGGCCTGCGTGTCCTTCGGGAAGCAACTGCCGCCGTAGCCGAGGCCCGGGTACAGGAACTGGTTCCCGATGCGCCGGTCCGCGCACATCCCCTCGCGCACCGACGCCACGTCCGCGCCCATGCGCTCGCACAGGTTGGCGACCTCGTTGATGAAGCTGATCTTCGCCGCCAGCATCGCGTTCGACGCGTACTTCACCATCTCCGCGCTGCGCACGTCCATGAAGTGGATCGGGTTCCCGTTGCGCACGAACGGCTCGTAGAGCGCGCGCAGGCACGCCTCCGCCTCCGGGCCCTCCACGCCGCACACGATGCGGTCGGGCTTCATGAAGTCGTTGATCGCGTCGCCCTCCTTCAGGAACTCCGGGTTGTCGGCGACGTGGAAGGGCACCTTGGTCAGGCTCCGGATCAGGTCGCGCACCGCGTGGCTCGTGCCCACCGGCACCGTGCTCTTCACCACCACCGTCTTCGCCTTCGACGACGGCCCCAGCCGCTCCAGCGCCGCCGCGATGTCCCGCGCCACGGCCAGCACGTACTGCAGGTCGGCGCTGCCGTCCTCGTCGCTCGGCGTGCCCACGCAGATGAAGATCGCCTCCGCGTCGCGGTACGCCTCGGGCTTGTCGAGCGTGAAGCGCAGGCGGCCGGCCCGGATGTTCGCCTGCAGCATCTCGGTCAGGCCGGGTTCGTAGATCGGGCTCTCGCCGCGGCGCAAGGTCTCGATCTTGCGCGCGTCGACGTCCAGGCACGTGACGTGGTTGCCCGTCTCGGCGAAGCAGGCGCCGGTGACGAGGCCGACGTAGCCGGTTCCGACCATGGTGATCTTCATGCGCGCGGGCTCCTGTGGGGAGGGCAGGGTAGCCGGGCGGCCCGCGCCTCGGCGGACTGCAGCGCGCGCTTCACGCGGTCGCTCGCGCCGTCCTCGGCGCCCGCGTACCCGCCGAGCCGCGACCCGGCCCCGACCACGCGGTGGAACGGCACGACGATCGGCATCGGGTTCCGG
>JBEGMS010000281.1:0-4182 GCA_041182985.1 Actinomycetota bacterium | reverse complement strand
CGCCGCCGCCCTCGCCGTCGTGGGGGCCTTCGCGATCGGCGGCGTCGTCACCTACGCGGCCGCTCGGCGCGCGCTCAACGCCGAGGTCGACGACCCGCTGCGCGCGGCCGCGATCCGCGAGGCCCGCGCCGCCGCCCGGCCCGATCCGCTCGGTGCCGCCGCCGCGGCGACGGCCGAGGCGCAGCTCGCCGATGAGGACGACGACGGACGCGACGGCGACCGCGATCGGGATCGGGATGATGACCGGCCCTTCGGCGGCCCGCTCAACGGCCGCTTCGGCGGGCCGGGGATCTTCGCCGAGCTGATCGACGGCTCGGGGACGATCGTGCGCCTCCCCGCCGGCGAGGACCCGCTGCCCCCGGCTGACGAGGCCGCGGAGATCGCAGCGCGCGGACGGGGCTCGGACTTCCAGACGATCCGCTACGAGGGCGAGCCGATCCGGGTGCTCGTCGTCGGCCTGCGCCCGGACCTCGCGCTGCAGGTGGGGCGCTCCGTCGAGGACGTCGAGGACTCGCTCGAGCGCCTGCAGCGGCTGCTGCTGCTGGCGGGCATCGGCGGCGCGATCATCGCGGTCGCCCTCGGCTGGCTGGTCGCCGACCGCGGGCTCGTGCCGCTGCGGCGCCTGGCCGCCGACGTCGACGACGCCGCGCAGGCCCGCGACGTCACGCGACGGCTGCCCGAGCAGGGCGGCGCCGAGTCGGCCCAGCTCGCCGCCGCCGTCAACGACCTGCTCGCGGGCCTCGACGAGGCGCGTCGCGCCCAGGACCAGCTCGTCGCCGACGCGGCGCACGAGCTGCGCACCCCCCTGACCGCCCTGCGCACCGACGTGGAGACGCTCGGCGACCCGTCGATCGACCTCTCCGACGAGGACCGCCGCCAGATCGCCGCCGCGCTGGGCCGCGAGCTCGACGACGTGGCGCGGATGGTGACCGGCATCGTCGACCTCGCCCGCGGCGCACGACCCGTTGAGCGCTCCGAGGAGCTGCGGCTCGACGACCTCGTGGCGGACGTCGTCGCGCGCGCCCGCTCGCGCCGACCGGAGGCCGTGATCGAGCTCGACGCCGAGCCCGCCCCGATGACGGGCGATACGGCGCGCCTCGAGCGCGCGATCGCGAACCTCGTCGAGAACGCGCTCCTGCACGGCGCCTCGCCCGTGCGCGTGCGGGTGCGCCCCGGCGAGGTCGTCGTCGACGACGCCGGTCCGGGGATCCCGCCCGACCAGCGCGAGGCGATGTTCGAGCGCTTCCGCCGCGGCGTCGGCGTCCAGGACCGGCCCGGCTCTGGGCTCGGCCTGGCGATCGTGCGCCAGGACATCGCGGCGCACGGCGGCGCCGTCGAGATCGGCGAGGCGCCGGGCGGCGGCTGCCGGGTCGTCGCGCGGCTGCCCGCCTGACCCCCGTTGGATAGGCGACTCTGATACGGCTGATAGGCTTCCCGTATGGATGCCGCCGGATTCCTCGAGCTGCCCCCGCGCGTTCCCAAGCCGCGCGAGGTCGGCATGACCCACGTCATGGACAAGGGTCTCAGCCTCGCGGACATCCGCTCCATGGTCGAGATGGGCGGGGACTTCATCGACATCGTGAAGCTCGGCTGGGGCACGTCGTACGTGACCGGGAACCTGCGCGAGAAGCTCGACCTCTACCGCTCGCTCGGCATCCCGGTCGTCTGCGGCGGCACCCTGCTCGAGGTCGCGGAGGCGCGCGGGCGCGTCGACGGCTACCGCACGTGGCTGTCGCAGCAGGGCTTCGAGTGCGTCGAGGTCTCCGACGGCACGATCGAGATGGCGCGCGAGCGCAAGCTCGAGCTGATCGACCTCTTCGCGCGCGACTTCAAGGTGCTCAGCGAGGTCGGCTCCAAGGACGCGGAGCAGATCTACGCGCCGTACCAGTGGGTCGAGTGGATCAAGGAGGAGCAGGCCGCCGGCTCCTGGAAGGTCATCACGGAGGCGCGCGAGTCTGGCACCGCGGGCATCTTCCGCACCTCGGGCGAGGTGCGCAGCGGCCTGATCGACGAGATCGCCCACGAGATCGACGTGGCCGGCCTGCTCTTCGAGGCCCCGCAGAAGGCCCAGCAGGCTTGGTTCATCAAGCACTTCGGGCCCGACGTCAACCTCGGCAACATCCCGCCGGACGAGGTGATCCCGCTCGAGACGCTGCGCCGGGGGCTACGCTCCGACACGATGGCGCAGATCCTCGACCTCGAGGGCTGACATGCCCGACGTGGTGGTGATCGGCTCCGGTGGAGCCGGGCTGGCCGCTGCGCTGGCCGCGCACGCGGCCGGCGCCTCGGTGACGCTGGCCACCAAGCTCGGCGTCGCCTCCTGCAACACGGCCAAGGCCCAGGGCGGCATCCAGGCGGCGGTCGGCCCCGACGACGATCCCGACACCCACTTCGCCGACGTCGTCAGCTCATCGCACGACACGGCCGACCCGGCGCTCGCGCGCCGGCTCGTCGAGGACGGCCCCGGCGCCATCGCCTGGCTCGAATCGCTCGGCGTCGCCTTCACCCGCGAGGCCGACGGCGCCCTGCGCCTCGCCCGCTGCGGCGGCGCGACCCGTCGGCGCCTGCTGCAGGTCGGCGACCGCACGGGCCACGCGATCGCCGCCGCGCTGCGCGCCGCCGTCGAGTCCGCGGACGGGATCGAGGTGCTGGATCACGCCCGCCTCGTCGAGCTCGCGCCGAGTCGCGCGGTCGTCGAGCGCGGCGGCGAGCGGATCGTCCTCGACCACGGGGCGATCGTGCTGGCCGCCGGCGGCCGCTGCAAGCGGGTCGCCGAGGAGACCGGCGAGCTCTCGACCAACGGCGACGGGGCGACCGGCGAGGTCGCCGAGCTCGCCGTCGCCCTGGGCTGCGCCGAGCGCGATCACGACTCGCTGCAGCGCCACCCGACCGGCGCGGCCTGGCCGCCGCCGATGGCCGGCTACGCGGTGCCCGAGACCACGCGCGCATACGGCGCCCTGCTCCTCAACGGCAAGGGCGAGCGCTTCGTCGACGAGCTCGCGCCCCGCGACGTCGTCGCCGAGGCGATCCTGCGCGAGTGCGCCGAGGGCCGCGGCGCCGCGACCCCCGACGGGCGCCCCGCCGTCCTGCTCGACTGCTCGCCCGTCGACCCGGCCGACGCGGACATCTCGCTGCCGTACATGCTGCGCCGCTACCGCAAGGCGGGGATCGACCCGCTGTCCGAGCCGATCCACGTGCACCCCGTCCTCCACTACCAGAACGGCGGCCTCGTCATCGACCCCGACGGCGCCACCACGGTGCCCGGGATCTGGGCCGCCGGCGAGATCACGGGCGGCGTCCACGGGCGCAACCGCATGATGGGCAACTCGCTGCTCGACTGCTGCGTGTACGGGCGCCGGGCGGGCCGGGCCGCCGCCGAGGCCGCCGCGTGACCGAGGTCCTGATCGTCGGGGCCTCCTTCGCCGGCCTCGCCGCCGCCCGCGAGCTGCGGGGCCGCGACGTCCTCGTCGTCGACCGCTCCCCGATCGGGGCCCACCAGACCTCGGCCTGCGCGCTGCCCGTCGCCCTCGCCGAGTGGCTCGGCGCCGGGGACGCGATCCTCCACGCCGACCGCCGGATGCGCCTGCGCGTGGGCCGCGACACGTGGCGCGTCGACCTGCCCGAGCCGTTCTGCACCGTCGACTACGAGGCCTGCTGCCGGCTGATCGCCGAGCAGTGCGACTTCCGCTTCGAGCGGATCCGCGTCACGGGTCGCGACCGCGACGCCGCCCTGGGCTCCGACGGCGAGCGCCTCGCCGCCGACCACCTCGTCGACGCCTCCGGCTGGCGGCGCGTGCTGGACCCCGCAGGGCCGACGCCGGGCGGCGACGAGCGGCTCGTCACCGGCACCGAGGACCACGTGCCCGCCGCGGACGTGCCGGCCACGCCCGGCTTCGACTTCATCTTCGACCGCGACGTCGTCCGGGCGGGGTACGCCTGGTCGTTCCCGTCCGGCGACCATGCGCGGGTCGGGGTCGGCTCCTTCGACCGCGAGCCGCTCAACCCGGCGATGGGCGCCCTGCGGGAGCGCGAGCGGATGGGCGCCGGCACCGAGCGCCACGGCGGCGCCATCAGCTGCGTGCCCCGCGACCCCGTCGTCGACGGTGTCCTCTTCGTCGGCGACGCGGCCGGGCACGCCCTGCCCCTGACGCTCGAGGGCATCCGCCCTGCCGCCTACTTCGG
>JBEGMS010000280.1:0-4097 GCA_041182985.1 Actinomycetota bacterium | reverse complement strand
CGAGGCCTCGCGGGCGCGCGTGCACGAGCTGCGCGCCCGGGCCGGGGCCGTGCTGGTGGGCGCCGGCACGGCGCTCGCCGACGACCCCGAGCTGACGGCGCGCGACTGCGACCCGCCGGCCGAGCGCCAGCCCCTGCGCGTCGTCTGGGACCGCGCGCTGCGGATCGCGGAGGACTCGCGGCTGGCCCGGACGGCCGATCGCGGCCCCGTGCTGGTCCTCTGCGCCCCCGGCGCGGACCCCGTGCGCCGCGCCGCGCTCGAGGCGGCCGGGGTGGAGGTCGCCGAGGCCGCCGACCTCGCGGCCGGGCTCGCGGTCCTGCACGCACGCGAGGTGCAGACGGTGCTCTGCGAGGGCGGGCAGGGCCTCGCCGGCGCGCTCCTGGGCGCCGGCCTCGTCGACCGCATGCTGGTCGTGACCGCGCCGAAGCTGCTCGGCGACCCCGAGGCACCCGGGCTGATCGGCGCGACGGGGATGGTCGCGGGGCGGATGGACGAGGCGACCGGCCTCGCCGCGCTCGCCTGCGAACAGGTGGGCGAGGATCTGTGGATCGACGCGTGGCTCCGCGAGCCGCGCTGATCGGAGGCGATGACGTGTTCACCGGGATCATCCAGGAGGTCGGCGAGGTCGCCGCCGTCGCCGAGGAGCCGAACGGCGCGCGCATCACCGTGCGCATGCCCGGGCTCGCGCCGGAGATCGGGATGGGGGACTCGGTGGCCGTCAACGGCACCTGCCTGACCGCCGTCGAGCTCGGCCCCGAGCTGATCGCCTTCGAGGCGATGGGGGAGACGCTCGCGCGCACGACCACCGGGGCCCTGGGGCCGGGCAGCCGCGTCAACCTCGAGCCCGCGCTGCGGCCCACCGACCGCATGGGCGGCCACGTCGTGCAGGGCCACGTCGACGGCGTCGGCGAGGTGCGCGGGACGCGCCCCGACGGCATCGCGAAGGTCGTGGAGATCACGGCCCCGCCCGAGGTGCTGCGGTACGTGGTCGAGAAGGGCTCGATCGCCGTCGACGGCGTCTCCCTGACCGTGTCGGCGGAGACGGACGGCGGCTTCGAGATCTGGCTGATCCCGCACACCTGCGAGGCCACCACCTTCGACGCGCTCGCGCCCGGCGACCGCGTGAATCTGGAGGCGGACGTCCTTGCGAAGTACGTGGAGCGGCTCGCCAACGGCCGTGGGGATGCTGCGTCCGGCTGAGCGGCCTTCCCGTAGAGTAGAAACCCGCCCCCGACCTGGGACCCAGATGCACACGCCCGAGCCCCCCTTCAGCCCCATCGAGGATGCCATCGAGGACATCCGCCGGGGCAAGATGATCATCATCGTCGACGCTCCCGACCGCGAGAACGAGGGCGACCTGTGCATGGCCGCCGAGTTCGTGACGGCGGACGACATCAACTTCATGGCCACGCACGCGCGCGGCCTCGTCTGCCTGACCCTGACCCCGGACCGCTGCGACGAGCTCGGCCTGCAGCCGATGGTCGCGCACAACGTGACCACGTACGAGACCGCCTTCACGGTCACGATCGAGGCCAAGGAGGGCATCTCGACCGGCATCAGCGCCGCCGACCGCGCGCACACCTGCCGCGTCGCCGTCGATCCCGCGAAGGGCGCCGACGACATCCAGATGCCGGGCCACATCTTCCCGCTGCGGGCCCGCCCGGGCGGCGTCCTCGAGCGCACCGGCCAGACGGAGGCCTCCGTCGACGTGGCGCGCCTCGCCGGCTGCATCCCCGCCGGCGTGATCTGCGAGGTCATGAACCCCGACGGCACGATGGCCCGGGTCGACGACCTCGCGCGCTTCAAGGACGAGCACGGGATCAAGATCATCACGGTCGCCGACCTGATCGAGTACCGCCGGCGCACCGAGCAGCTCGTCGAGCGCGTCGCGGAGGTCAGCCTGCCGACGGCCTACGGCGACTTCCACGCGATCGGCTACCGCGAGACCCTGCACGACAAGCAGCACCTGGCCCTGATCTACGGCGAGGTGGACGGCAGGTCGGACGTGCTCGTGCGCGTCCACTCCGAGTGCCTGACGGGCGACGTCTTCCACTCGCTGCGCTGCGACTGCGGCGAGCAGCTGAACCTGGCGATGCAGCAGGTCGTCCAGGCCGGCAGCGGCGTCGTCCTGTACATGGCCCAGGAGGGTCGCGGGATCGGCCTGCTCAACAAGCTGCGCGCCTACGAGCTGCAGGAGAAGGGCCGCGACACGGTCGAGGCCAACCTCGAGCTCGGCTTCATGGACGACCAGCGCGAGTACGGGATCGGCGCGCAGATCCTCGCCGACCTCGGCCTCTCGACGATCAAGATCCTGACCAACAACCCCCGCAAGATCATCGGCCTCGAGGGCTACGGCCTGACCGTCACCGAGCAGGTGCCGATCGAGGTCGAGCCGGGCGAGCACAACGCGCAGTACCTGCAGGCCAAGCGCGAGAAGCTCGGCCACTCGCTGCACCACCAGCACATCAAGGCCGCCGACGAGCTCCCGGGCGAGCCGCCGCGGATGGTGGATCCGGCCGCGGGGGATCCGGCGGGCGCGGAGCGGTGACCGCCCCGGACGCCGCGGCGCCCCTCGTGGCGCCCGCGGGGAGCGTTCGGATCGAGCCGGCCCCGGCCGGCCCCGGGGTGCGCGTCGCGGTCGTGGCCGCCGAGTACCACACGGACATCGTCCAGCCGCTCGTCGATGGCGCCGTCGAGGAGTGCGTCGCGCGCGGGGTGGCCCCCGCCGACATCGCGCTCGTGCCGGTGCCGGGGGCCTTCGAGGTCGGGCTCGCCGCCAAGCGCTGCGCGCAGACGGGCTACGACGCCGTCGTCGTGCTGGCCTGCGTGATCCGCGGCGATACGCCGCACTTCGAGTACGTCTCCGCCGAGGCGGCGCGCGGCGTCTCCGAGGCGGCCCTCCAGACCGGCGTGCCGGTCGCCTTCGGGGTGCTCACGGTCGAGACGCACGCCCAGGCCGTGGACCGCATCGGCGGCTCCGAGGGCCACAAGGGGCGCGAGGCGGCCGCGGCCGCGCTCGACCTGCTCGCCACGCTGCGCGCGCTCTGACGGGCGCGGCGCCCTAGAGGGCGCGCTGCACCTTGCCGGCCTTGAGGCAGCGGGTGCAGACGTAGGCGCGGACGGCGACACCGTCCTTGAGGATGCGCAGCTTCTGCAGGTTCGCGTCGAAGCGGCGCTTCGTGGCGACCATGGAGTGGCTGCGGTTGTTGCCGAAGGACGGACCCCGGCCGCAGGAGCTGCAGACGCGCGACATGCGGGCAGTATGCTGGACCCTCCGATAGGCCGCAAACGGCAACCGTCGCGCCGATGCCCGATTCGTCCGATCCCACGCCCCTCGACCTCGCGCTCGGCGCCCGCGCGGCGCTGGCCCGCGAGCGCGAGCGGCTGAACGCGATCAACGTCTACCCGGTGGCCGACGGCGACACCGGCTCCAACATGCTGGCCACGGCCGACGCCGTCGTGCGGGCCCTGCGCGAGGGTCCGGCCGACCCGGCCCGCGCCGCGGGCGATGCGGCGCTCCTCGGCGCGCGCGGCAACTCTGGCACGATCCTGTCCGCCATGGTGCGGGCGCTCGCCGCGGGCCTCGCGGACGGCCCCGTCGACGGCCCCGCCGTCAAGGCCGCCCTGACCGCGGCGGCCGAGGCCGGCTACCGGGCGGTGCCCGCGCCGGTCGAGGGCACGATGCTGACCGTGGCCCGCGCGCTCGGCGCGTCGGCGGAGGGGGCGGACGCCCGCGCCGCGGTGGCCGCGGCGCTGGACGGGGCCCGGGCCGCGCTGGCGGCGACGCCCGACCAGCTCGCCGTGCTCGACGAGGCCGGCGTCGTCGACGCGGGGGCGGCGGGCCTCGTGGCGATGGTCGAGGGCGCGCTCGCGGCGCTGGACGGGGAGCGCTTCCCGGACGAGGCGCCCGCCGCGGTGGAGATCGAGGCGCACGTCCACGACCCGACCAGCCGCTACCGCTACTGCATCGGCTTCGTGGTGCGGGGCGCCGAGCCCGAGGCGCTGCGGGCCGCGGCGCTCGGCTGGGGCGACTCCGTGGTCGTGGTCGGCGACCGCGAGCTGGCCCGCGTCCACGTCCACGCCGATGACCCCGAGGC
>JBEGMS010000279.1:0-3837 GCA_041182985.1 Actinomycetota bacterium | reverse complement strand
CCAGGTTCTTGCGGGGCTGGAGCGCCCCGATGAAGAGGATGTAGCCCGGCTCGAGCCCGTGCCGGGCCCGCACCCGCCCGGCCGCAGCGTCGTCGGGATGGAAGGCCGTGCCGATCCCGTTGGGGATCGCGACGACGCGCTGGGGGTCCAGCCCCTCGACGGCGTGCAGGAGGTCCTCGCGGGCGTGCTCGGAGACGGTGACGACGCCCGCCGCGCGCCGCACCGACCACGGCACGAAGCGCTGGAACGCGATCCGATCGGCGGTCGGCATCAGCTCGGGGGCGTAGTGGTACGAGCAGTCGTGGACCGTGACGACGCCGGGGCAGCCGAGCCCCGGGGGCAGCACGTAGTTGCCGTGGTAGAGGAGCGGCCGGTCGGCGCGCAGCCGGGCGGGCAGGCTGACCGCGACCCGGCGGTAGTTGGAGCCGACGGCCACCGGCACGGCCCGGACCACGCCCGATTCGGTGATCGACGCCGGCACGCGGGCGGGATCGCGCACGTACGCGAGCACCGTGAACGGGACGTCATCGCGGCGGGCGATCGCCTCGAGCAGGCCGGTCGCCACGGACTCGTCACCCGTGCGGCGGCGGCCGATCACGTCGGCGTCGAACGCGATGCAGCCGGGCATGCCTAGCCGACGCGCCCGCCGCGCACCGGGCGCTCGCGGACCTCGTCGGGGAAGGCCGCACGCTCGCCGAGGGTCTGGCGGGCGAAGTCGAGGAACGTCGCGACGAGGCGGCCCGGCGGGCGCGCGGCGCTGCGCACCGCGTAGAAGAGGCGGTTCGGCTCGAGGCCCTTCACGGTGGCCGTCTCGAGCCGGCCCTCCGCGACCTCGTGCTCGACGGCGAGCCGCGACAGGAAGGTCACGCCGAGGCCGGCCTCGACCGCCGACTTCGCGGACTCCTGCAGGCCGAGCTCGGCGACGACGTTGAGGTCGCGGGCACGGATCCCGAGGCCGCGCAGCTCGCGCTCGACGACCGTGCGCACGCCGGCCCCCTCCTGCTGCACGACGAGCGGCACCGCCACGAGGTCGTCGACGGTCAGCGCCCGGCCGGCGAGGGCGTGGCCCGCGGGGACCACGAGCACGACCTCGTCCCGCAGGAACGGCTCGAACACGAGCGAGCGGTGGGCGCGCTCCGCGCCGACGATCCCGACCTCGAGCTGCCGGTCGAGGACGCGGTCGACGATCGTCTCCGTGTCGTCGACGCGCAGCGACACCGTGACGTCGGGGTTCTCGCGGTGGAAGGCGCCGAGGAGCGACGGCAGGATGCGCTCGCCCGGGCCGGTCGATGCGCCGACCACGAGGTGGCCGGCGAGGACGTCGCCCTCGTCCTCGAGGCTGCGCATCAGATCGCGCTCGGCGCCGAGGATGCGCTGCGCGTGGCGGTAGGCGACCTGGCCCGCCTCGGTCGGCTCGACGACGCGGCCGGAGCGGTCGATCAGCTGGCAGCCGAGCCGCTTCTCGAGCGAGCGGATGGCGAGCGAGACCGCGGGCTGGGTGACGCCGAGCTGCTCGGCCGCCTGCGAGAAGCTGGAGCGGTCGACGACGGCCACGAGCGCCGCGAGCTGCTTCGTGTCCACCTAGTCCCCCACCCGCTGGGGCGCGTGGCCCTCCCGGACCGGCGCCTGGGCCGCGTCGAAGTAGAGCCGCAGCGCCGCCTCGTCGTCGCCGCGCGCGAGCGCGGCCTCGATCTCGTCGAGGCGGACGCCGAGCCAGGCGGCGTCGATCCGGCCGCGGCGCGCCCGCATCAGCTTCTCGTGGTGCGTGCGCTCGACGGACTCGTCGTCGGAGAAGAGCCGCTCGTGCAGGACCTCGCCGGGCCGGCGGCCGATCACGGCGATCTCGATGTCCTTGCCGGGCTCCCGGCCCATCAGGCGCACCATGTCGTGCGCGAGGTCCCAGATCCGGACGGGATCGCCCATGTCGAGCACGAAGATGTCGCCGGAGCGGCCGACGCCGCCGGCCTGCACGATCAGCTGCACGGCCTCGGGGATCGTCATGAAGAAGCGCGTCATCTCCGGGTCCGTGACCGTGACCGGGCCGCCCTCGAGGATCTGCCGCCGGAACGTCGGGATCACCGAGCCGGAGCTGCCGAGCACGTTGCCGAAGCGGACGGCGATGAAGCGCGTGCCGGCCTGCTCCTGCGCCTCGGCCTCGACGACGTACTCGCAGAGCGCCTTCGACGCCCCCATCGCGGTCTCCGAGATCACGGCCTTGTCGGTGGAGACGAGCACGAACCGCTCGACGCCCTGCTCGGCCGCGATCTCGGCCAGCGAGCGCGTCGCGAGCACGTTGTTGCGCAGCGCGCTGAAGGGGTTGGCCTCCATCAGCGGCACGTGCTTGTAGGCTGCCGCGTGGAAGAGCACGTCGGGGTCGGCCGCGGCGAGGATCCGGCGCATGCGGTCGGCGTCCTTGACGTCGGCCACGCACGAGACGAACTCGACGTCGGCGTTCTCGCGCAGCCACTGGTCGATCTGGAAGAGGTTGTCCTCGGCGTGGTCGATGAGGGTCAGCCGCGACGGCGAGAGGCGCGAGATCTGGCGCACGAGCTCGGAGCCGATCGAGCCACCCGCTCCCGTCACGACGACGGACTGCCCCGCGAGGTAGCCGCCCATCGACGCCAGGTCGAGGCTGACCGGCTGGCGACCGAGGATGTCCTCCACCTCGACCTCGCGCAGGCGGCGCAGCAGGTTGGGGTCGCCGTCGAGCAGCTCGTAGAGGCCCGGCAGCGTCTTGACCGGCACGCCGGCGCGGCGGCACGCGTCGACGACGCGCTGGCGCACGACGCCGTCGGCGTTCGGCATCGCGATCACGACCTCGTCGGGCGGCGACGCCTTGAGGATCGCCGCGAGGTCGCCGGTCGTGCCCTCGACCTTGACGCCATGCAGGCGCATGCCCTGCTTGCGGGGGTCGTCGTCGACGAGCCGGATCGGCGTCATCCGCAGCGCGGCGTTGCCGAGCATCTCGCGCACGATCACGGAGCCGGCGTCGCCGGCGCCGACGACGAGCACCTCGCGCCCGCGCGGGAACAGCGTGCCGCGGCCCTCGAGGATGGTGCGGGCGCCGGCGCGGACGCCGACGGTGCCGAGCAGGAGCAGCAGGAAGTAGATGACGAGCACGCCGCGCGGCGGGGTCGCGGCGACCGGCGGGAACAGGTTCGCGTAGAGCGCGACGACGACGACCGCGATCACGGATGCGCGCACGAGCAGGCGCACGTCGCGCAGGGACACGTAGCGCCACCAGCGCGTGTAGAGCCCGTTGACGACGAACACGAGCACGGTCAGGACCACGACGAGGGGCAGGGTCTCGACGCGCAGGATCTCGGCCCAGCGCGGGACCATGTCGAAGCGCAGCTCGAACGCCAGCCACCAGGCGAGCGCGGCGACGGCCGCGTCCGCGGCGACGTGGCCCAGGCGATGCCAGGAGGGAAGCCGCATATCAGCGATCATTATAGGTGCTCCGGCCCGCCATGAGGCAGGCCGCACAAGGCCTCAGGCGAGGCCGGACAGCGCCAGGTCGACGAGCAGCGCCGGATCGCGCAGCGCGGGGCGATCCGACGGCCCGCGCGGGGCGACCACGAGCTCGTCGGCGCGCTCCAGCCGGCGCAGCCGGCCCTGCGCGATCAGGGCCCGGTCGACGGCCCCGATCTCCCCCGCGAACGTCGTCCACACGGGCGTGCCGAGCACGACCGCCTCGCGGTTCATCGTGCCGCCCGCGGACACCACCAGATCGGCGGCGGCGACGAGGCTGCGGGCATCGACGGCCCGCTCGGGCACGATCAGCCGCAGCCCGAGCGCGCGGATCCCCTCGCCCTGCTCCGCGGTGCGCAGCAGCAC
>JBEGMS010000278.1:0-4555 GCA_041182985.1 Actinomycetota bacterium | reverse complement strand
GACGGCGAGCCCCAGCGCCGCGGCCGCGCCGACGGCGTTGAGCGCCTTCTGCCCGGGCCAGGTGATCGGGCGGCCCGGCAGGAGCTCCTGCAGCTTCGCGAAGGCGACGATGCTGCCCGAGAACGAGATCGAGCCGACGATCGCCGAGAACATCACCCCGACCGCGAGGACCGGCGGCAGCGACTCGCCCGCGTGCGCTGCGGACTCGCGGTGGTACTCGGCGAGCGCGATCAGGGCGGCCGCGCCGCCGCCGAGGCCGTTCAGCAGCGCGACGAGCTGCGGCATCGCGGTCATCTGCACGCGGCGTGCCACGATCGCGCCGACG
Source organism: Actinomycetota bacterium (assembly GCA_041182985.1). Taxonomy (GTDB): domain Bacteria; phylum Actinomycetota; class Thermoleophilia; order Gaiellales; family F1-60-MAGs149; genus F1-60-MAGs149. The sequence continues at coordinate 4,230 of JBEGMS010000278.1, read as the reverse complement.
GCGCCGCCGACGACCGCGGCGAGCGCGATCCAGATGTACGTCTCGACCGACGCGTCGGCGATGGTGGCGACCAGCGCGATCGCCATGCCCACCGCCGCGGTCAGGTTGCCCTTGCGCGCGGTGCGCGGCGACGACAGCCAGCGCAGGCCGAGGATGAAGCAGAAGGCGGCGACGAGGTAGGCGACCTGGATCAGGTCGGCGCGCAGGGCGGCGTCCATCAGCGCCCCTCCCCGTCCGGCGGATCGGGGCGGCGCTTGAACATCTGCAGCATGCGGTCCGTGACCACGAAGCCGCCGACCACGTTGGCGGCGCCGAAGGCGACCGCCACGATGCCGACGACGGTCTCGAAGCCGCCGCCGGCAGCCGCCCCGAGGACGAGGATCGCACCGACGAGCACGACGCCGTGGATCGCGTTGGTGCCGCTCATCAGCGGCGTGTGCAGCATCTGCGGCACCTTCGAGATGACCTCGATGCCGACCCACGCGGCCAGCACGAAGACGGTCAGCTGGATCACGAACGGCAGGCTCTCCCGCAGCTCCTCGGTCACGACGCCCCCTCCCCCGCGAGCCGCTCGGCGACGCGGGCCGACGCGACCGACCCGTCCTTCGCGACGACGCTGCCCTGCAGGATCTCGTCCTCCCAGTCCGGCGCGAACGCGCCCTCCGGCGCGAGCAGCTTCACGAGCGCGCGCACGTTGGCGGCGTAGAGGTCGCTCGCCGTGGCCGGCATCGCCGAGGCCGGGTTGAGCGGCCCGAGCACGAGCACGCCGTCGACGTCGGCCTCCGCCCCTGGGACCGTGCAGGTGCAGTTGCCGCCCGTCGAAGCGGCGAGATCGACGACCACGGACCCGGCGCGCATCGCGCGCACGGCGGCCTCCGTGACCAGCTCCGGCGCGGGCGCGCCGGGGATCTGCGCGGTGCAGATCACGACGTCGGCGTCGGCGCAGGCCGCGGCCAGCGCCTCCTGCTCGCGCCGGTGCTGCTCCTCGTCGAGCTCCGTCGCGTAGCCCCCGGCCTGCTCGTCGCCGGCGACGTCGACGGCGAGGAAGCGGGCACCGAGCGACTCCACCTGCTCGCGCACGGCGGCGCGCACGTCGAACGCGGTCACGACCGCGCCGAGCCGTCGCGCCGTCGCGATCGCCTGCAGACCGGCGACGCCGGCGCCGAGGACGAGCACGCTGCGGGCCTTGACCGTGCCGGCCGCGGTCATCAGGAGCGGGAACAGGCGCGGCGAGCGCTCGGCGGCCATCAGCACGGCGTGGTAGCCGGCGATCGTGGCCTGCGACGACAGCGCGTCCATCGACTGCGCGCGGGTGATGCGGGGGACGAACTCGAACGCCAGGGCGGTCGCGCCGGTGTCGGCGATGCGCCGCACCCGGCCCGGGTCGCCGAGGGGATCGAGGAACGAGACGAGCGTGTGCGCCGGGCCGAGCCGGGCGATTGCGGCATCCCCGGGCGGGGCGACCGCGACGACCACCTGCGCGTCGCGATGGACCTGGTCGGCGTCGGCCGCGATGCGCGCGCCGGCCTCCGCGTAGTCGGCATCGGCGTAGCCGCAGTGCCCGCCGAGGCCCGCCTCGACGACGACCTCGAAGCCGTCGCGCACGAGCGCGGCCACGGCCGCAGGCACGAGCGCCGCGCGCCGCTCTCCCTCCGCGGACTCGCGCGCAGCGCCGATCACGGTCACGAGTGCACCCCCATGCTCGGGGGACCGTACTCGCCCGGCGCGAAGCGCGCCAGAGCGGAAACTAGTCCCGCCAGCCGGGCTGGTCGCGGTCGAGCAGGCGCTTCATCGCGTCGAAGAGCAGCGGGCCCTCCTCGGGACAGGCCTCGGCCCACTGGCGCGCCGTGTGCTCGGCGACGTCCTCGGGCGCCAGCACGAGCTCGGAGCCCGTCGACTGCGCGAGCACCTGCACCTCGCACGCCCGCTCGAGGAAGTAGGTGCGCAGCCAGGCCTCCGCCGGCGACGCGCCGACGATGATCACGCCGTGGTTCTGCAGGAAGACGGCGTTCGCACCGCCGGCGACCGCGGCGGCGAGGCGCTCGCCCTCCTCGTCGCCCTGCACCTGTCCGCCGTACGACAGGGTGGCGACGGCGCCGTGGAAGCTCATCGAGTTCTGCGTCAGCCGCGAGATGAACCCGGTCTTCGTGCTGGCCAGCGCCGAGGCGTACGGCATGTGGGTGTGCATCACGCAGCGGGCGTCCGGTCGCGCGCGGTGGATCTGCCGGTGGATCTGGAGCGCCGTGATCTGGCCGCCGCCGTCCCCGTCGACGACGTTGCCGTCGAGGTCGACGAGCAGGATGTCCGCCGGGCGCATCTCGGACCAGTGCGGCCCGTAGCGGTTGAGCAGGAACAGGTCGTCGCGGCCATCGACGGCCAGCGAGTAGTGGTTGTCGATGCCCTCGTTGTAGCCGTGCACCGCGGAGATCCGCAGCAGGGCGGCCATCTCGGTGCGGGCGGCGGCGAGCAGGGCGGGATCGATCGCGACGGCGCTCATGCGCGGATCGTACCGCGCGGGCGCGCGGCGTCTAGCCCACGGGGGAGACGGCCAGCTGCGCGCAGGCCGGCTTGGACTCGTTGCGGGCCTCGTCCCGGGAGCTCACGCACCAGACGTACGCGCCGTCGAACGCGACGGGCACCCTCCAGCCCACGGCCACGTCCCTGCCCACCGGATTGACGGCCAGCTTCGTGACCAGCTTGCGCAGGACGGTGCCGCCGGCCCGCCGGCGGATGGTGATCGTCTCGCGCGTCCTGCCCGTCTCTCCGCTGACCCGGTAGCGCAGCTCGACGCGGGCGCCGGGCGCCGCGGACGCGGCCCGCGGCTTCACCTTCGGCGGCCTGCCGTCGGTCGCCCGACCCCAGACCACGGGATCCCCCGCGACGAGCCCGGCGACCCAGGCCGCGTACGTGGCCGCGCGCGCGTACAGGCCGGGCCGTTTCGGCGCCCCGCACTCGTAGCCCCAGGAGACCGTGCCGGCGAGCAGCCAGCGATCGTCGGCCGGGTCCGGCGTCTCCGCGCCGGCCAGCACGACCAGCGGCCCGCCGCTGTCGCCCTGGCAGGTGTCGACGCCGCCCTCCGGGCGACCGGCGCAGATCATCTTCTCCGCCTCCGACTGGGGGATGTCGTCGAGGCGCGCGCAGTCGGCGTCCGAGACGATCGGCAGATCGACCTGCAGCAGGATGTCCGAGGCGCTGCCGCCCTGCGCGGTCAGGCCCCAGCCCGCCACGCGGGCGACGACCCCGGGCGCGTAGTAGGCGGCGTCGGCCGTCGTCGCGAGCGCGATCGGGGGCGCCGGGAGGTCGCTGTCGACCTCGAGCACCGCGGCGTCGTACGGCCCGCCGTCGAAATCGCGGTTGCGCTGGTAGCCGGGATGCACCGCGATGCGCCGGACGCCGAACGTGGAACCATCAGCCGCGTTGAGGTCCGTGCGCCCGACGACGCCCTGGATCATCCCCGGGCGGACCGTGGTGCCCCGCTCGAGCACGCAGTGCGCGGCGGTCAGGATGAGCCGTGGCGCGATCACCGAGCCGCCGCACGACCAGCGGTCGTCCGGCGAGTACTCGACCTCGAGGTAGGCGATCCACGGCCACTGGGCCGTCGTGGTCGGCGCCCCGCCGACGATCCGGGCGCCCCGGTCGGCCGCGGGCGCGGTCGCCGCCACGGCGAGGAGGGCGACGACGGCTGCCAGGGCGAGGAGGGCTGCGCGCCGCATACGTCCGAACTCTACGCGTCGCGTGCTCCCTTCCGCGCTGGACAGAGGCCCGGGCCACATGGCACCGTGCGGGCATGGCCGTCCCCGCCCTCTTCGCCGCGCTCGCGCTGGGCCTCGCCGTGATCGCCATCGCGGCCTGGCGCGGCGGGCTCGGGATCGCCGCCGTCGGCGCGGCCGTCCTCGCCGTTTGGCTGCTCTCGATGGCCGTGACGGCCTTCGGCCGCTCCCGCCGCTGAGGCAAGAATGCGCCGCGCCGTGGCGAAAGCGGGCGCATGCCCGCCGTCACGGACCCCATCGCCGAGCACCTCGCCGCGCTCGCGGCCCGCGGGGCGAGCCCGGCCACGCTGCGCGCGTACCGCTCCGACCTCTCGGACTACGCCGCCTGGCTCGCCGAGCGCGGATCGGCGGCCACCGACGCGACCCGCGCCGACGTGCGCGCGTACGCCGCCCACCTCGCCGCCAACGGCCTCGCGCCCGCCACCCGCGCGCGCCGCCTGTCGGCCGTGCGCGGGTGGCG
>JBEGMS010000277.1:0-6131 GCA_041182985.1 Actinomycetota bacterium | reverse complement strand
GCATGCGGATCGGCCCGAAGGGCTCGGACTGGACGGCCGTCACCTCGCCGCCCCGGATCAGGTCGAGGACGGCCCAGAACGCGGCCGCCTGCTCGCCCCGGCCGAGGCCGGCCACGGCCTCGTCGAAGGTGCAGCTGCCGCGCGTCCGCACGACGTGGCGCACGTGGTCGAGCAGGCGCAGCAGCGGGATCCGCCGGCGCAGGACGTGGATCGGCTCGGCCTCCTCGCGCGTGCGCTCCATCACCGTCCGCAGCGCGGCGGCGAGGTCGGCCGGGTCGCCCGTGGCCGTGTCGTCGAGGACGGGCCGGGGCGGGCGCAGCGCGGGCGGCCCCTCGCGGAACAGGCGCGGGCCGATCAAGGCGAGGCGCTCCTCGAGCCAGCGGGCGGCGGCCTGGACGCGCGCGTACTCGGCGAGCCGCGCGGCGAGCTCCTCGGCCGCCTCCTGGGCGTCGGGCATCTCCTCGACGAGCTCGGGCGTCAGGAGCAGGCGGATCTTGAGCTCGAGCAGGGCGGCGACCAGCACGAGGAACTCGCTGGCGCTCTCGAGGTCGATCTCCCCGGCCTCGTCGATCTCCGCCAGGTAGGCGAGGCAGACGTCCGCGACGGGCACCTCGCCGAGGTCGAGGGCGTCGCGCAGGACGAGCGCGAGCAGCAGGTCGAAGGGCCCCGCGAAGGGCTCGAGGTCGAGCTCCATGGCCAGGGACGAGGTGGGCGCCACGGCCCTCACGCTAGCCCGGGGGTCGGACGGCTCAGGCGATCGTCACGGAGCCGACGGAGGCCTGGATCTCCGCGAACATGGCCTGATCGGGCCGCACCCGGAAGCCCGGCCCGAGCCGCAGGCGCCGGCGCCCCTGCGGCGTGCGCAGGTCGACCACGACGGGGTGGTCGCCGTGGTAGTCCTCGCAGATCCGCCGCAGCCGCTCGATCGCATCGGCCGGCGCCGTCGCCGCGTCGACCTCGATCCGCACGATGCCCACCACGGGCACGGCGTCGAAGCCGAGCAGCTCGAAGGCGACGAGCTTGGTCTCGCCGCCGCCCTTCTGGTCGACGCGGCCGCGCACCAGCACGACCCTGTCCTGCTCGAGCAGCCCGCGCGCGGCGGTGAAGGCCTTCGCGAAGACGACGACCTCGCAGGCGCCCGTGGTGTCCTCGAGCTGGACGAACGCCATCGGGTCGCCCTTCTTCGTCATCGTCTGGCGCACGGAACCGATCAGCCCGCCGATCGTGACCGTCTCCCCCTCGCGGCGGTTCTCGAGCTCGCGGATCGGGATGTCGACCTTGCGCTGCAGCTGGTCGGCGATGTCGGACAGGGGGTGGCTGGAGACGAACAGCCCGAGCGTCTCGCGCTCGCCGGCGAGCAGCTCGCGCTTGTCGAACTCGCCCTCGGGCACGGGCGGGTGCGAGCCGCCGCCGAGCCCGTTGTCGGTGCCCTCGAGGCCCTCGAACAGGTTCGTCTGCCCGGCGTGGCGGTCGGCCTGGCTCTTGCGCCCCGACTGCACGGCCTGGTCGAGCACGAGCAGCATCCCGCGCCGGGTGTCGCCCGTCGAGTCGAGGGCGCCCGCCCGCACCAGGCTCTCGAGCACGCGGCTCGAGACGTGCTGGGCGTCGACGCGCTCGGCGACGTCCCAGATGCTGACGAACGGCCCGCCCTCGGTGCGCGCGTCGATGATCGCCCGAACCGCGTTCTCGCCGACGTTCTTGACGGCGCTCAGCCCGAAGCGGATGCGGCCCTCGACGACGGCGAAGTCGCGCTGCGACGAGTTCACGTCCGGGGGCAGCACCTCGAGCCCCATCGCGTCGCACTCCTGCACGTAGAACGGCACCTTGTCCTTGGTGTCCATCACGGACGAGATCAGGGCCGCCATGTACTCGGCCGGGTGGTTGGCCTTGAGGTAGGCGGTGCGGTACGCGATCAGGGCGTAGCAGGCGGCGTGCGACTTGTTGAACGAGTACTCCGCCGAGCGCTCGTTCTCGTCCCAGAGGTCGCGGGCGACCTGCTGCTCCACCCCGTTCGCGCGGCAGCCCTCCATGAAGGGCCCCTTCAGGGACTCCATCTTGGCGGCGTCCTTCTTGCCGATCGCCTTGCGCAGGTCGTCGGCCTCGGCGGGCGAGAAGCCCGCGAGGTCCTTGGCGATCTGCATCGCCTGCTCCTGGTAGATGTAGACGCCCATCGTCGACTCGAGGATCGGCTCGAGCCGCGGGTCCGTGTACGAGACGGCCTCCTGGCCGTTCTTGCGGCGCGCGTACGTCGGGATGTTGGCCATCGGGCCCGGCCGGTACAGGGCGACGAGCGCGACGAGGTCCTCGAAGCGGGTCGGCTTGACCTGGCGCAGGGCGTCGCGCATGCCGGTCGACTCGAACTGGAAGACGCCCGTCGCGTCGCCCTTGCGCAGCATCGCGTAGGTCGGCTCGTCGTCGAGCGCCAGCTCGGCCATGTCGAGCCGCTGGCCGGTGGTCTCCTCGACGAGGCGCACGCACTCGTCGATCACGTCGAGGTTGCGCAGCCCGAGGAAGTCCATCTTGAGCAGGCCGAGCGCCTCGACGTCGCCCATCGCGTACTGCGTGACGAGCTCGGCCTCCGCGCCCTTGCGCTGCAGGGGCAGGTACTCGACGAGCGGCTGGTCGCCGATCACGACGGCGGCGGCGTGGATCGAGTCCTGCCGCACGAGCCCCTCGAGCGGGCGCGCCATGTCGATCAGCTGCCGGGCGGTCACCTCGCGGCCGTCGTCGGTCCGGCCGATCGGGGCCGGGTCGTCGTACATCGCCTTCAGCTCCTGGCCCGGCTTGAGGGACTCGTCGAAGCCGACCTTGACGCCGTCGGGGATGCCCTTCGCGATGCGGTCGACCACGCCGTAGGGCAGGCCCAGCACGCGGCCCGTGTCGCGCGTCGCCTGCTTGGCCGCGAGCTTGCCGAAGGTGATGATCTGCGCGACCCGGTCGCGGCCGTACTTCTCCACCACGTAGTTCATGACGCGCTCGCGCCCGTGCACGGAGAAGTCGATGTCGATGTCCGGCATCGACTTGCGGCCCGGGTTGAGGAAGCGCTCGAAGAGCAGGTCGTAGCGGATCGGGTCGACGTCGGTGATCTCGAGGCAGTAGGCGACGAGCGAGCCGGCGGCCGAGCCGCGGCCCGGCCCCACGCCGATCCCCTCGCGCTTGGCGAAGCCGACGAAGTCCCAGACGATCAGGAAGTAGTCGGCGAAGCCCATCTCCCGGATCGTCTCGAGCTCGAAGCGCAGCCGCGCCCGGAGCCCCTCGTCGGGCGCGCCGTACCGGCGCACGAGGCCCTCGTCGCAGAGCCGCGTCAGGTAGGCGAACGAGTCCTCGCCGCCCGGGACGTCGTAGCGGGGCAGGCGGATCGCACCGAGGTCGAGGCGCAGGTCGCAGCGCTCGGCGATCTCGAGGGTCGGCGACAGCAGGTCGCGCCCGTACGGCTCGAAGGCGCGCCGCATCTCCTCGGGCGTCTTGAGGAAGAACTCCTTGTTCGGGAAGCGGAAGCGCTTCTCGTTGGCGAGGACGTCGCCCGTCTGGATGCAGAGCAGCACCTCGTGCGGGTCGGCGTCCTCGGCGCGCAGGTAGTGCACGTCGCCCGTGCCCACCGTCGGCAGCCCCATCTCGTCGGCCAGCTTCAGGAGCACCGGGTTGACCGTCTTGTGCTCGTCGAGCCCGGCGTCCTGGATCTCGACGTAGACCCCCTGCGGCCCGTAGATCTGCACCAGCAGGTCGAGCTCGGCCCGGGCCTGGCCCTCGTCGCCGTGCAGGATCGCCTGGTTGACGCGGCTCGCGAGGCAGCCGGACAGGGCGATCACGCCGGCGCTGTGCCGGGCCAGGAGCTCGAGGTCGACGCGCGGCTTGTAGTGGTAGCCCTCGAGGTAGCCGAGGGTCACGAGGCGCACGAGGTTGTGGTACCCCTCGAGGTTCTCGGCCAGCAGGGTCAGGTGCGCCCAGTCGCGCCGGCCCGGCGGCTCCTTCGCGCGGCGGTCCTCGACGACGTAGACCTCGCAGCCCACGATCGGCCGGATGCCCTCCCGCTCCGCCGTGCGGTAGAGCTCGACGGCGCCCGCCATCGAGCCGTGGTCCGTGATCGTGACGGCGGGCAGCTCGAGCTCGACGGCCCGCTTGACGAGATCCGGGATCCGGCACGCCCCGTCCAGGATCGAGTACTCCGAGTGGCAGTGGAGGTGGACGAAACCGGCGGACACGGACGGTGATCCTACCTCCCCGGGCTCCGGGTGCGGGGACGGGCGACCCGGCCCTCCGATACCCTCCCGGCCGTGCCCGAGGACGTCCTGATCCGCCGCGCGACGACCCGCGACGTGGCCGCGATCCGCGGCCTCGTCGACCAGTACGCGGGCCGCGTCCTGCTCGAGAAGGAGACCGTCACCCTCTACGAGGACGTGCAGGAGTTCTGGGTCGCGGAGGCCGACGGCCGCGTGATCGGCTGCGGCGCGCTGCACATCCTGTGGGAGGACCTCGGCGAGATCCGCACCGTCGCCGTGGACGCCGCGGTCAAGCGCCGCGGGGTCGGCGGGCGCCTCGTCCAGCGCCTGATCGAGCACGGCCGCGACCTCGGCATCGAGCGCATCTTCGTGCTCACCTTCGAGACCGCGTTCTTCGCGCGCCACGGCTTCCGCGAGATCGAGGGCACGCCCGTCAGCCCCGAGGTCTACGAGGAGATGCGCCGCTCCTACGACCGCGGCGTGGCCGAGTTCCTCGACCTCGAGTACGCCAAGCCGAACACCCTCGGCAACAGCCGCATGCTGCTCGAGCTGTAGCGCCGCCGATGCCGATCCACCTGACCCGCCCCTTCGACGCCCCGCCCGCGGCCGTGTGGGCCGCCTGGACGGAGCGCCTCGGCGAGTGGTTCGGGGCGCCGGGCAGCGAGGTCGAGGCGACGCAGGACCCCGTGCCCGGTGGCGCCTGGGACCTGCGGATGCTGGCGCCCGACGGCAACCGCTACGGCTTCAGCGGCCGCTACCTGGAGGTCGAGGCGCCGTCGCGGCTCGTCTTCACCCTCGCCGCCGACGGCGAGCCGGGCGAGGAGACCTGCACGGTCCTGATCGCGCCGCACGGGACCGGCTCGGAGCAGGAGTTCCGGCAGGAGGGCGGCGGGCTGACGGACGAGCAGTACGAGCAGGCGACCGCCGGCTGGGCGCTGTTCTTCGAGCGCCTCGACGCCGCGACGCGCGCCTGAGCGCGTCAGGCGGCGACGTCGGCGCAGAAGGCGTCGACGGCCAGCGGCGATCCCGTGGCGGCCTCGACGAGCCGGTCCCAGCGCACCGACGCCCCGGGCCGGAGCAGCCGCTCGGCGATCAGGGGCCCGACGGCCGCAGGGTCCGCGGCGGGCGAGGCGGCCCCGGCCTCGCGCGCGGTCCAGGCCTGGATCTGCGAGGCGAGGATCTCGCCGAGCAGGTAGTTCTGGTAGTAGACGGGCGCGACGGCGAGGTGGATCTTCGAGGCCCAGGCGTCGCGCGGCGGGTCGTCCGGCCGGGCGATCCCCTGGTGGCGCTCGACGAGATCCCACCAGACCCGGTCGAGGTCCTGGTCGGGATCGGCGTAGAGCGCGCGCTCGAAGCGGACCATCACGGGCACCCAGGCGGCGAGGATCAGGAGGCCCCGGCGCAGGGTGGCCGCGTTCGCCGGGTCCTGCGCGGCCGCCTCGGGCACGCCCGCGTAGCGCCCGAGGAACGCGGCGTCCCGCCCGCGGCGGCCGTGCAGCATCGCGATCGCCTCCGTGACGAGGGTGTGCGCGGGGTCGCGCAGGAGCCACGGCAGGTCCGGGTCGAGCGCGACCTCGTAGGCGGCGTGGCCGAGCTCGTGCAGCGTCGTCTCGAGCCAGCGTACCGTCGGCGTCAGGTTGAGCAGCGTGCGCACGTCGCCCCGGCGGTCGATGTGCATCATGAAGGCGTGCTGGTCCTTGCCCGGCCGCGGCAGGACGTCCGAGCGGGCGACGACCCCCTCCATCGGCTGGCCGAGGTCCGCGAAGTAGGCGCAGGCCGCGGCGAGCGCGTCGACGTCGGCGATCACGGGGTCGAGCGGGTCGGGGCCCGCGCTCGGCGGCTCCTGCCCGAACAGGTCGACGAGGTGCCAGGGCCGAAGCGGCGCGTCGTCGGGGAGGCCGAGCGCCGTGC
>JBEGMS010000276.1:0-7517 GCA_041182985.1 Actinomycetota bacterium | reverse complement strand
ACCGGGTCCTCGACGACCTGGTCGACGTGATCGCAAACGAGACCGAGGGGAGTGCGGCGTGATCCAGTGCGCGCATCTGATCGACGGCGAGTGGGTCGCCGAGGGCGAGCGGTTCGAGTCGTTCGCGAGCTACGACGGATCGCCCGTCGGCAGCGCCCCGATCGCCGACGCCGCGACCGTGGACCGCGCCGTCCGGGCCGCGCGCCGCGCGCTTACCGAGACGGCCTGGGCGACGCGGCGCGCCGCCGACCGCGGCACCGTGCTGCTCGAGCTGGCCGACCGCCTGGAGGCCGTGATCCCGGAGATCTCCGAGCTCGGCACCCGCGAGATGGGCAAGCCGATCCGCCTGATGCGCGACCGCGAGATGAAGGGCGCCGTCGACAAGTTCCGCTACTTCGCGGGGGCCGGCCGTCTGCTCGACGGCACGGTCACCGGCGCCTCGCCGGCCAACGTGCTGGACATGACGCTGACCCAGCCGATCGGCGTCTGCGCGCTGATCATCCCGTGGAACGACCCCGTCGACCTCGCCGTGCGCAAGATCGGCGCGGCGATGGCGGCCGGCTGCACGATGGTCGTCAAGACCTCCGAGGAGACGCCGGCGTCCACCGAGGCGCTGTTCCGCCTGCTCGACGACCTGCCCGGCCTCCCGCCCGGCGTCGTCAACATGGTCCACGGCCCCGGCGACCCGACGGGCGAGGCCCTGATCGCGCACCCCGAGGTCGACAAGATCTCGTTCACCGGCTCGACGCCGACCGGCAAGCGCATCGCGGAGGTCGCCGCGCGGCGGCTCACGCGCGTGTCCCTCGAGTGCGGCGGCAAGGCCCCCTGCATGGTCTTCGACGACTGCTACCGCGAGAAGTGCATGGACGCGCTGGCCTACGGCGCGTTCATCTACGGCGGCCAGTCCTGCACGGCGGCGACGCGCATCATCGTCGAGGACGCGTTCTACGACGAGTTCGCGGCGGGCCTGGTCAGCCGCGCGCAGGCGATGCCCGCCGGCGACCCGCTCGACGAGGGCACGCTGCTGGCGCCCCTCGTGTCGGACCGCCAGGCGGAGCGCGTGCAGGCTTTCCTCGACACCGTCGAGCGCGACGGCGGCCGCTTCCTGCTCGGCGGGGAGCTCGACGGGCGCTACTGCCCGCCCACGATCGTGGAGGGGCTCGCCCCCGACGCCGAGGTCGCCTGCACGGAGGTCTTCGGGCCCGTCGTGGTCCTGTTCCGGGCGCGCGACGAGGAGCACGCCCTCGCGATCGCCAACTCCACGCGCTACGGCCTCGGCGGCAGCGTCTGGACGGCCGACATCTCGCGGGCGCTGAAGGTCGTGAAGCGCCTGCAGTTCGGCGACATCTGGATCAACACGCACTACATCCGCCAGTCCGAGACCCCGTTCGGCGGCTGGAAGGAGAGCGGCATCGGCCGCGAGCTCGGCCTCGCCGGCATGCGGGAGTATCTCGCCAACAAGCGGGTTGCGATCGACACCGCCGACGACTTCCATCTGCGCACGTGGTTCGAGAACCCGCCCCCCGCCTGAGGAGGACCGCCCGATGACCCGCATCTGCTTCTGCAACCCGTTCGGCACGGACCAGTTCGACGACCTCGTGCTCGAGACCCTGACCCCGTACCTGCGCGAGGGCACGACCGTCGAGAGCGTCCACATCCGGGACTGCCCCCGCAACATCGACTACTACCTGCCCAAGCACCTCGTCGAGACCGAGCTGTTCAAGCTGATCCTCGAGGCGGAGGCCGACGGCTTCGATGCCTTCGTGATCGGCTGCTGCTACGACCCCGGGCTGGCCGTCGCGCGCGAGATCACCTCGATGCCCGTCGTCGGGCCGCTCGAGGCGAGCGTCGCCAACGTGCGGCCGTTCGGCCAGCGCTTCAGCGTCGTGACCGACCACCGCAAGGCCGTGCCCGAGCTCGAGGACCTCGTCCGCAAGTACGGCGCCTGGCCGAACTGCCGCTCCGTGCGCGCGATCGACTGGTACGTCGACGACATGGTCAAGGACCCGGCCGCCGTCGCCCGCGATGCGGCCGCGAAGTGCGCGGCCGTGATGGAGGAGGACGACGCCGAGGCGATCGTCCTCGGCTGCACGATCATCGCGGCCTGCTACGAGAAGGCGCAGCTCGAGGGCCTCGCCGACATCCCGCCCCTGCCGATCGTCAACCCCAACGTGCTGGCGGTCAAGCAGGCCGAGCTGCTCGCCGACCTGGCCAAGGTCGGCCAGTACCGGATCAGCCGCAAGGGCTACTACCAGCAGCACGCCCAGCACGACCCGGCCGAGGCGCAGGACGTACTCGACACCTACCTGCGCTCGCGCGCGGAGGCCTAGGCGGTGGCCGATCCGCGGATCATCCCCGACCCGCCCTTCGCGTGGGCGGAGGGCGCGCCGTACAGCCAGGCCGTCCGCGTCGGCGACCTCGTCTTCACGTCGGGACAGGGCGGCTTCGACGCCGACGGCGAGCTGGTCGAGGGGATCGAGGCGCAGCTGCGCCTCGCCCTCGCCAACCTCGGCGCCTCGCTCGAGGCCGCCGGGGCGTCGCTCGCGACGCTCGTCAAGATCACGGTCTACCTCGCCGACCCCGCGCACCTCGACGTCTGGCGGGCGGTGCGGGCCGACGTCCTCAGGCCCCCGTTCCCGGCCACGACGGCGGTCTCGACGGCCCTGCTCTTCGACGGGATGCTGTGCGAGATCGACGCAGTCGCCGTCGTCGGGTAGGGTGGCCCGGACGACGGGGGAGGGCCCGATGCGGAGCGCGATCATCACGGGCGGCGCCGGCGGGATCGGCGCGGCGACGGCGGAGCGGCTCGCGGAGCGCGGCTACGCGGTGCTCGTCGTCGACCGCGACGGCGAGGCGGCCGAGGCGGTCGCCCACCGCATCGGCAAGCCGGCCACGGCGATCGCCGCGGACGTCTCCGACGAGGCCGACGTCGCCGGCTACGTGGCGGCGGCGGTCGAGCGCTACGGGCGCATCGACGCCTTCTTCAACAACGCCGGCATCGAGGGCGACATCGCCCACGTCGAGGACTACCCCGTCGAGACCTTCGACCGGGTCCTCGCGGTCAACCTGCGCGGCGCCTTCCTCGGGCTCAAGCACGTGGTGCCGGTGATGCGCACGCAGGGCGAGGGCGCGATCCTCAACACCGCCTCGCAGGCCGGGGTGCGAGGCGTGCCGGGTCTGTCGGCGTACGTGGCCTCGAAGCACGCCGTCGTCGGCCTCTCCCAGGGCGTCGCCCTCGAGGTCGCGAAGGCGGGCATCCGGGTCAACTGCCTCTGCCCGGGCCCCACGAACACGCGCATGATGGACGACATCAAGGAGGCGGTCATCGCCGCCGGCGGCGACCCGCGGAACTTCGTCGACCGCATGCCCGTCGGCCGCTTCGGCGAGCCGGCCGAGATCGCCGACGTCGCCGCCTGGGCCCTCGCCGACGCGCCGGGCTTCCTGACCGGGGCGGTGCTCACGGTCGACGGTGCGATGACCACGCCCTAGGCCCGTCCGGATCGTCGCGGCGATGGGGTAGGCTCCGCCGGACCCGGAGCACGAGGAGGCCCCGTGACGAAGCAGCCCGCAACCCCGAGGACCGGCGCGTGAAGGCCGCCGTCTGCCGCGCGTTCGGCGAGCCCCTCGTGATCGAGGAGCTCACGCTGGAGGGCCCCCAGGCGGGCGAGCTGGTCGTCGACGTCAAGGCGTGCGCGATCTGCCACTCCGACATCACCTACATGGACGGCGGCTGGGGCGGCGACCTGCCCGCCCTCTACGGCCACGAGGCCGCCGGCGTCGTCAGCGCGGTCGGTCCCGAGACGCCCGGGGTCCGGGTCGGCGACCACGTCGTCGTGACCCTGATCCGCTCGTGCGGCCAGTGCTTCTACTGCAGCCGCGGCGACCGCGTGATGTGCGAGACGTCGCTGCCCCTCTCGCAGCGCCAGCCGATCACCGACGCCACGGGCGCGCCCGTGGCGCAGATGATGAACGTCGGCTCGTTCGCCGAGCAGGTGCTCGTGCACCACTCGCAGATCGCCGTCATGGACAGGGACGTCGACTTCGCCGTCGCGTCGCTGCTCGGCTGCGGCGTCATCACCGGCGTCGGCGCCGCGATCAACACCACCTCCATCTCGCCCGGCGAGAGCACGGTGGTGATCGGCACCGGCGGCGTCGGCCTCAACTGCATCCAGGGCGCGGCGCTCTCGGGCGCGAACCCGCTGATCGCCGTCGACGTGAACGACGCCAAGCTCGAGGCGGCGCGCGCCTTCGGCGCCACGCACGTCGTCAACTCGACGACGCAGGACGTCGCCGCGGAGGTGCGCGCCCTCACGCACGGCCGCATGGCCGAGCACGTGCTGGTCTCCGTCGGCGTCGGCCCCGCCATCGAGCAGGGCATCGGCCTGATGGGCAAGGGCGGCGAGACGATCATCGTCGGCATGCCGCCGAGCGGGGTGACGACCACGTTCGACCCGTCGTGGATCGCCGCCGACTCGCAGCGCATCGTCGGCAGCAAGATGGGCTCCGCCCAGGTCCCGGTCGACATCCCGCAGCTGGTCGGCCTCTACCGGGGCGGCCGCCTCAAGCTCGACGAGCTGGTCACGAAGCGCTACCCGCTGGAGGAGATCAACGAGGCCGTCGCCGCCGTCAAGCGCGGCGAGGCGCTGCGCAACGTGGTGGTGTTCGGATGAAGGTCGCGTCCTGGGAGACGTTCGTCGTCGGCAACCCGCCGCCGCACGAGGGCGGCAACTACTTCATCTTCGTGAAGATCGTCACCGACGACGGGATCGTCGGCTACGGCGAGTGCTACGTCGCCACCTTCGGGCCCGACGTGATCGCCAGGTGCATCGACGACATGATGGAGCGGCGCATCGTCGGGATGGACCCGCACCGGATCGAGACGATGTGGCGCGAGGTCTACGGCGCCGGCTTCAACTTCCGGCCCGACGTGACCTCGATGGGCGTCTTCAGCGGCATCGAGATGGCCCTCTGGGACATCATCGGCAAGTCCGCCGGCAAGCCCGTCTACGACCTGCTCGGCGGGCGCGTCCGCGAGCGGCTGCGCTCGTACACGTACCTCTACGAGGAGCCCGGCGATCCCGTCGACGTCTACCACGACCCCGACCTCTCCACGCAGCGCGCCGTCGAGGCCGTCGAGGCCGGCTTCACCGCGGTCAAGTTCGACCCGGCCGGCCGCTACTCGTCGCTCGACCCGCGCAACCCGTCGGTCGAGGCCCTCGAGCGCTGCGAGCGCTTCGTGCGCCAGATCCGCGAGGCCGTCGGCCCCGGCGTGGACATGCTGTTCGGGACGCACGGGCAGTTCACCACCAGCGGCGCGATCCGGATGGCCAAGCGGCTCGAGGCCTACGAGCCGCTCTGGTTCGAGGAGCCGACGCCGCCCGACATGCCGGAGGAGATGGCGAAGGTCGCGCACGCCACCTCGATCCCGATCGCCACGGGCGAGCGGCTGACCACGAAGTACGAGTTCGCGCGCGTCCTGCGCACCGGCGCCGCCTCGATCCTGCAGATGAACCTCGGCCGCGTCGGCGGCATCCTCGAGGCCAAGAAGATCGCGGGGATGGCCGAGACGCACTACGCGCAGATCGCGCCGCACCTCTACTGCGGCCCGCTCGTCGGCGCGGCCAATGTGCAGATCGCGGCCTGCTCCCCCAACTTCCTGATCCTCGAGTCGATCCGCGATTGGGGCGGCTTCCACGCCGAGATCCTCAAGGCCAAGATGGGCTTCGAGGACGGCCACGTGATCATCCCCACCGCGCCCGGGCTCGGCGTCGAGCTCGACGAGGACGTCGCCCGCGCCAACCCCTACACCGGCACCGCCCTGCACCTCAACCCGGTGTACGGCGAGCTCCGGGAGGAGCACTACCCATGAGGATCGCCTACATCGGCCTCGGCGCGCTCGGCGCCCCGATCGCCATGAACCTGCTGCGCGCCGGGCACGAGCTGGCCGTCACCGACCTCACCCGGGCCTGTGGCGACGAGCTCGTCGCCGCCGGCGCCCGCTGGGCCGACGACCCGGCCGACGCCGCGTCGGGTGCGGACGTCGCCTTCACGTGCCTCCCCTCGACCCGGGCGATCGAGACCGTGGTCGTGGGCGAGCGCGGCCTGATCGAGGGCCTCGGCGAGGGCGCCGTCTGGATCGACAACTCGACGAACGACCACGACCTGATCGTCGACCTCGCCGCGCGGCTCGCCGAGCGCGGCGTCCGCACAATCGAGGCGCCCGTCACGGGCGGCGTGCACCTCGCCAAGACCGGCGGCGTGACCGTGATCCTCGGCGGCGACGCCGAGCTCGTCGAGCGGCACATGCCGCTCTTCCGGCTGATCGGCAACCGCCAGTTCCACGTCGGCGGGGTCGGGCAGGCCTCGAAGATCAAGGCCATCACGAACATGCTCGCCTTCATCCACCTCGTCGCCGACGGCGAGGCGATGATGCTGGCCAAGCAGGCCGGGATCGACCTCGGCACCGCCTGGCAGGTGATCCAGGCCTCGTCGGGCAACTCGTTCGTGCACGAGACCGAGGGCCAGGTGATCCTCAGTGGCTCGTACATGATCGACTTCACCTTCGACCTCGCGCTCAAGGACCTCGGCTTCAACCTCGCGATGGGCGAGGAGTACGGCGTGCCGCTCGAGCTCGCCACCGCCGTCCGCGACCAGTACCTGCGCGCCAAGGAGCGCTACGGCGGCGAGGCCCAGTCGCCGGAGATCGTGCGCCTGCTCGAGGACGCCTGCGGCACGGAGCTGCGCGCCCCGGGCTTCCCGGAGCGGATCGAGGCCTGAGTCCAGACTAGGATGGGGCTGTCAGACGACCCCGGGAGGCGATGATGGGACTCCTCGACGACTTCAAGAAGGCGGTCCCCGCGGACCTCAAGGACAAGGCCCGCGAGGCCGCGACCAACGCGAAGGCCGCGGCGGTCAGCGCCGGCGAGGTCGCGCAGACCGCGGCCGATGCGGCCTCCGAGGCGTTCGACAAGGGCGAGCAGTCGTTCAAGCAGGCGCGCGCCGAGGGCCAGGGCCTGACGGGCGCGGCGAAGGAGGCCGGGCGCGGTGCGCTCGAGCCGGCCGACGCCTCTGCTGACGCGGCGGCACCCGCCGAACCCAAGACCGAGGCGTAGTTCCCCGAGGGCCGGTCGCCCGCCCTGCGGCTATCCGTGGGTGGACAGCGACGAAGGAGGCCGGCCATGGGGCTGATCGACGAGGCGAAGCACGGGATCGAGGACGTGCGGGACGCGACCCCGACGGAGGTGCGCGACAAGGCGCGCGAGGCGGCGGAGAGTGCGAAGAAGGCGGCGCAGGACGCCGCTGAGCTCGCCGTCCTCGCCGCCCAGGCGGCGGCCGCCGCGGCCCGCTCGGGCTCCGGCGCGTACGTGGAGGCGCGTGAGCGCGGCCACAGCGTGCCCGAGGCCGCGGGTGTGGCCGCGCGGGAGGCCGTCGACGTGGGGCAGACCGCGCCGGACGCGGCCGAGCCGGAGTACGCCTCTGAGTAGGGCGCGGCCCGGGTCGACCGGGGCGGGCCCTAC
>JBEGMS010000275.1:0-7159 GCA_041182985.1 Actinomycetota bacterium | reverse complement strand
GCCTCGGCGGCCAGCTCCTGGCCCGCGCCGGGGGCGGCTCGATCCACGCGGTCGAGCGGCCCGAGGTGGCCCGCTTCGCCGACGTCGGCCTGACCCGCGAGGCCGACGACGACCTGCTCCTGGCCGGCATGCCGCGCCCCTTCTACGGGTTCGAGTGGCACTGGTACGGCTTCACGCCGCCGCCGGGCGCGACCGTCCTCGCCGCCAACGAGTCGACGACGCAGGCCTTCCGGCTGCAGAACCGGGCCTGGGGCCTGCAGTTCCACATCGAGGTCGAGGGGCCGGCGCTGGCCGAGTGGGCGGACGCCGCGCCCGAGACGGTCGACGAGTTCGGCGGCCGCGAGCGCTTCGACAAGGCGGTCGAGACCTTCATCGGCCAGTCGACCGCGGCCGCGCGGGAGCTCGCCGAGCGCTTCGCGGTCGTCGCCGCCGTCAGCTGCGGCGAGGTGCCGGCCGACGTCCTCGCCTCGCTCGAGGTGCGCCCCGACCCGATCGAGCAGGCCGCCCGCGAGGGCGCCCCGCCCGAGGTGCTCGAGGCGATGCGGCGCCTGCGCGACGAGCAGCGCCGCTAGCCGTTCCACCGCGCGGGACGCGCGCGCACGGGGCGCGGCATCGGCCTACGATCCCGCCATGGACTTCGAGCGCCTCCTGTCCCCCATCGAGCTGCGCGGGAGGCGGGTGCGCAACCGCGTCACCCTGACCGCGCACACCCAGTCCTACTCGGACGGCGGCATCCACGGCGCGCGCGTGCGCGGCTACTACGCGGCCCGCGCGGCCGGCGGCGCGGGCCTGCTCGTGATGGAGCCGATCCCGCCGCACCCGACGGGGCGCGTCACCCCGCAGAACTACGACCACACGAAGCCCGGCTTCGTGGAGGGCCTGAGGACGGTGGTCGACGCCGTCCACGAGCACGGCGGCACGATCATCAACCAGCTCTACCACATGGGCCCGAACGCCGACCCCCTCGCCACGGGCGGGCAGCAGTGGGGCCCCTCCGACGCCCCCGGCTACTTCGGGGTGGGCCGCATCCACGCGATGACGACGGACGAGATCGACCTGATCACCCGCTGCTTCGCCGAGTGCGCCGAGACCGTCATGCGCTCCGGCACGGACGGGGTCGAGCTGATGTTCTCCTACGACACGCTCGTCGACTCGTTCCTCTACGACGACCGCAACACCCGCACGGACCGCTACGGCGGCTCCTTCAAGAACAAGGCCCGCTTCGCGGTCGAGATCCTGCGGGCGGTGCGCGACGCGATCGGCGACGATCCGATCCTCGGCGTCACGATCAGCGTGCGCAGCCCCGAGTTCGAGCGCCTCGTGCAGCACCTCGAGGCCGAGTGCGACATCGACTACATGGGCATCGGCAACGGCGACTACCAGCACACCGAGCTGATCATCCCGCCGCTCGACGTGCCGCCCGGCATCGGCATCCCGAACGCCGCCCGCGCGAAGGCCGTCGCCTCCGACCGACTGGCGATCCTCGCGGAGGGCAAGATCAACCGGCCCCAGCTCGGCGAGCAGGCGCTCGCCGACGGCGCCTGCGACCTCGTCGGCATGACGCGCGCCCTGATGGCCGACCCCGACCTCGTCGCCAAGGCGGCCCGCGGCGAGGCCGCCCGCCAGCGCATGTGCGTCGGCCAGAACGTCTGCATCTCGCGGCGCATGCGCAAGTTCCCGATCGCCTGCGCCCAGAACCCGACCTCGGGCTACGAGACCGAGCGCGGCCTCGCGCCGACCACGGCGCCCGGCCACGTGGTGGTGGTCGGCGGCGGGGTCAGCGGGCTCGAGGCGGCCCGCGCCGCCGCCGAGCGCGGCCACCGCGTGACCCTGCTCGAGGCGGCCGACGCCCTCGGCGGGCAGATCTCCCGCACGGCGACCCTGCCCGTGCTGCGCTCGCTCGACGACCTCTGGTCGTGGCGCGCCGCCGAGCTCGACCTCTTGGGCGTCGACGTGCGCCTCGGCGTCCATGCCGACGCCGACGCCGTGGCCGCGCTGGCCCCCGACCGCGTGCTCGTGGCCACGGGCTCCGTCCCGACGCCAACCGACCACGCGATCGCCGTCGACGACTGGCTGCGCGGCGCCGCGCTCCCCGCGGGCGACGTCCTCCTCGTCGACGAGGAGGGCAGCCGCAAGGCGGCCGGGCCGGCCGAGGCCCTCGCCCTCGAGGGCCGCCGCGTCACGCTCGTGCCGGACGGCATCGCGCCGCTCCAGGAGATCGCGGAGAACCACGCCGAGCGCCCCGTCTTCGAGCGGCTGCGCGCCGCCGGCGTGATGATCCTGTCCGACGTGATCGTGCAGGCGATCGAGCCGGGCGCCGTCACCGTGGTCGGGCGCTACGACGGACTCGAGCGCACGCTGCGCGCCCCGGTCGTCCTCCACGCCGGGCGCCACGCGGCCGACGACGCGCTCTGCCTGGCCCTCGTCGAGCGCGGGATCGACGCGCGCCCGATCGGCGACGCGCGCTCGCCGCGCCGCTGGGAGGACGCGATCCACGACGGCTATCTGGCCGGCGCGGCGGTCTAGGGCGCGCTGAAGCCGACGCGCAGGCCCGTGTCGGCGGGCTCTGCCGCCGCCACGGGCGGCACGTCCGCCACCGCGAACGAGCGGTGGTCGGCGTCGGCGAGGTCGCCGTCGGCCAGGGCGCGCGCGGCGAGCCGCGCGTACATCTCCTCGACCAGCGCCGGCACGTAGCGGGCGTCCCGGAAGCGCCCGCCGGCGTGCACCTCGGCGAGGTGCGCGGCGACGGACGCGCGGACGTCGTCGGGGACCGCGATTCCGAGCCGCCCGGCCTCGCGCTCGAAGAGCAGCGCGAGCTCGTCGGGCGTGTAGCGCGGGAACTCGACCACGTCCTCGAAGGCCGGCGCGAGCGCCGGGGGGTGCGCCGCGATCACGCGCATCGGCTCGGTCGGGCCCGACAGGATCACCGCGAAGCCCCGCCCCGCGTCCGCCATCGCCTCGACCAGCGTCGCGATCGCCGCCTCACCCTGGTCGCCGGGCGGCCCCATCGCGAGACGCTGGGCGTCGTCGACGAAGAGGACCCCGCCCTCGGCCGCCGCGACCGCGGCGCGGACCCGCTCGCGCGTCTGGTCCGCATCGGGGCCGACGAGGTGCTCGCGGCCGACCTCGGCCAGCTTGGCCTCGGGCAGGAGGCCGAGCGCGGCGTAGAGGCGCGCGACGATCCGGGCCACCTCGTCCTCCGCGGTGCCCGGGTCGCCGGCGAAGACGAGGTCGAGCGGCTGCTCGATGACGGGCTCGCCGGCGGCCCGCCGGTGCGCGTTGAGGCGGTGGACGTCGGCGAGGCGGTGCAGCGCGGCCTTGACCGGCGCGAGGCCGACGAAGGCGTCGAGGTCGGCGAGGACCGCCTCGGGCGTCTCGGGCGCCGCGGCCGCCATCAGGCGAACCGCCGCGGGTCGGCGGCGGGCACGATCCGGCGCGCGAGGGGCGCGAGCGCCAGGCCCGCGAGCTTGAACGACTGGATCCCGAACGGGATGCCGATGATGGTGAGGCAGAGGACCACGCCGGTCACGAGGTGGCCGAGCGCGAGCCACCACCCCGCGAGGATGAACCACAGCACGTTGGCGATCGCGCTGACCCCCAGGACGCGGTCGGGGTCGTGCACCGCGACGCGCCCGAACGGCCAGATCACGAAGAAGGCGAGGCGGAACGCCGCGACCCCGAACGGGATCCCGATGATCGTGATGCAGAGGAGCGCCCCGGCGACGAGGTACGACAGGCACATGGCCCAGCCCGCGAGGAGGAGCCAGAGGAGGTTGCCGATCAGGCGCAGCACGACGCCCACCCTAGCGGTCCGGGACCTACCCCACGACGATCGCGACGACGCCCGCGAAGGCGATCACGGCGCCGACGCGCTGCACGAGGGCGAGGTGCTCGCCGAGGCGGAAGCGCGCGAGCAGCACGGTCACGACCGGGTAGAGGCTGGCCAGGACCACCGAGAGGGCCAGCTCGCCCATCGAGGCGGCGATCGCGAACATCAGCAGCGCCGCGGTGTCCATCAGGCCGATCGGGGCGATCGCCCGGAACGAGCCCGCCGGCGGGCGCCCCGACCCGCGGCCCCGGGCGTAGACCAGCACCGCGACGAGGACGAGCAGGATCGGCAGGGAGATCGAGCGCTGCGCGCTCACGCCCCACAGCCCCGACTGCTCGGAGGCCATGTCGAGGGTGACGTACATGACCGTGGCGATCGCGATCGCGAGCAGTGCCAGCGGCACCGCGCCGTAGCGCCCATGGCGGACGTCCCCTTCACCGGCGTGGCGGCTGACGAGCACGACGCCGAGCACGCACAGCACGAGGCCGAGGATCTGGAGGGGCGAAGGCCGCTCGCCCGACCAGAAGATCGCGAACAGGACCGGCCCGGCGGCCGACATCGCGAGGATCGGGGCGATCACGCCCATCGGGCCGCGCGACAGCGCGGCGTAGAAGACGACGTGGCCGATCGATCCCGCGACGCCGGCGACGGCGCCCGGGATCCAGATCTGCCAGCCCGGGAACGGGTCGCGCAGGGCGACGAGCGCGACGAGCAGCAGCACGGTGCCCGCGGCCTGCGCGAAGGCCGCGACGATCAGCGGCCCGACGTGGCGTGCGCGCACCGCGCCCTGGAAGTCGGCGACGCCCCAGATCAGGGAGGCGCCGAGGGCGATCGCCGCGGGCAGCACCCGGGCAGCGTACCCGAGGGGTCAGGCCGCGCCGTCGAGGGCGGCGGCGAGGCCGCGGCGCACGTCGTGCATGTCCTCGAAGGGGACGAAGGCGTGGCCCTCGGCCGTCAGATGGCGCGCGAGCGTGTGCCGCGCGAAGCGCAGGTCGGCATCCTCCGCGGCGCAGAGGTCGGAGATCCCGTCGCCGACGTAGGCGATCGGCCGGCCCGCCGCGAGCGCGCGCACCTCGGCGCGCTTGCAGGCCGTGCCGCAGAGGTCGCAGTGGGCGCGTCCCCGGAAGCGCACCCGCATGCCCTCGGGGCCGCACTCCACGGCGTGGGCGCTGATCGGCAGGTCGAGCCCGTTGGCGGCGAGGATCGGGCGTATCAGGTTCTCGAAGCCGCTCGAGACGATCACCGGCTCGATGCCCCGCTCCGCGCAGAAGGCGACCAGCTCGTGGGCGCCGGGCCGCACGCGGATCGTCTCGACGAGGAAGGCGACGACCTCCGCCTCCGGCTCGGTGATCGGCGCGACCTGCAGCTGCAGGCAGGTGTCGAGGTCGATCTCGCCGGCGTGCAGGCGGCGGTCGGCCTCGGCGAAGACGCCGGGCGCCCAGTGCGCGGAGAACCAGTCGACGGTGTCCTGCTCGCAGAGCGTGCCGTCGAAGTCGATCGCGAGCAGCATCAGGACGCCGCCTCCGCGTCGGGCACGAGCGCGCGCAGCTCGTCCCGGCCCACGTCGACGCCGAGGTGCTCGGCGAGCCGGGCGACGTGCACCGCGACCTTGCGCGAGCCCTCCGCGGTGTCGGCGAGGGCGTGCGCACGGTGCCAGACCACGAAGCCGCGCAGGCTGTCCGCGTCGAGGAGCGCCGCGTCGGCGCCGAGCGCCGGCGGGTGGTCGCGCAGGTACAGGCGCAGGAGGCGCAGCGTGCGGCGGTAGGCCGTCTGGGGCGTCAGGGGCTGCGCGTCGACCCAGCCCGCCTCGAAGCCCGCGAGGGCCTCGTCGACGGTCACGACAGGGTACCCGCCTCGGCGCGGCGGGCGATCGCGCGCAGGAGCGAGCGACGCACCATGTTGGAGGCGGGCTTGACGAGCCGCCAGTAGAGCCCGAACGGGCGCTCCGCGAGGGGGCCGACGACGATCCGCGTCTCCGTCACGAGCAGCGAGCCGTAGGCGGCCGCCCCGCAGCGCACGCTGACCGCGACCTTGACGCAGTCGAGCGCCTCGTGGGCCCGGAAGGCGTCCGCGTCGGCGACGGCCCGCTCGGGCGCGCCGCCCGGCCAGGGCCGGCCGATGAAGCCGATGCAGACCTCGCGCTCCGACTCGCCGAGGCGGACGAAGCCGGGCTCGAAGTCGCCCGTCTGCACGAACGGCAGGTCGCTGCCGAGGCTGCGCCCGCGGGTGCGGGCGGCCACGAGCAGGCTGGCGAGGCGCGCCTCGTCGAGGGTCGTCGCGCGCACCGCCTCCATCGTGCGCTCGGGCGAGGCGGCCACGTCCTGGCCGAGGACGAGGCGGTCGCTCCAGACGGGCGCGACCTGGTCGAGCAGGGTCGTGGCGAGGTCGGCCGTCATGCGGGCGCATCGTATGGGAGAATCCCCGGCATGGAGCCCACCGCGCGCGACGTGGACCGCCTGATCGGTCCCGCCACCCCCCACTTCGCGTACCAGATCCGGACCCGCGTCGAGAACCTCGTCGCGGACCTCCCGGAGGACCACCCGGTGCGGCTCTACGCGGGCGAGCGGCTGGCCCTGCTCGACGGGCTCGGCCACACGACGTCCAAGGGCGACTGGGGCGACCCGAGCACGCCGCAGTGAGCCGCTCCCTGGAGGGGCGCCTCGCGCTCGTCACGGGCGGCTCGCGCGGCATCGGCCGGGCGATCGCGCTCGACCTCGTCGACCGCGGCGCCGCGGTGGCCTTCTCGTACCTGCGCAACGGCGACGCGGCCGAGGAGACCCTCGCCCTGATCCGCGAGCGCGGCGGCACGGGCTACGCGATCAAGGGCCGGATCGACGACACGGAGCGCTGCCACGCGCTCGTCGATGAGGCCGCGGAGGCCCTCGGCGGGCTCGACCTGCTGGTCTCGAACGCCGCCTCCGGGGTGATCCGCCCCGTGATGGAGCTGACCGAGAAGCACTGGGACTGGACGCTCGACACGAACGCCCGCGCGCTCCTGCTCCTGTCGCAGCGCGCCGCGCCCCTGATGGCCGCGCGCGGCGGCGGCGGGATCGTCGCGATCTCCTCGCTCGGGTCGTTCCGGGTGCTCGACAACTACACGCTGGTGGGCGTCTCGAAGGCGGCGCTCGAGGCCTGCGTCCGCTACCTCGCCGTCGAGCTCGCCCCGCAGGGCATCCGCGTCAACGCGGTCTCGGGCGGCGTCGTCGCGACGGACGCCCTGGAGCACTTCCCCAACAAGGACGAGATGCTGGCGATGGGCGACAAGACCCCCGCCGGCCGCATCGTCGAGCCGCAGGACATGGCCAACGCGGTCGCCTGGCTGGCCGGGCC
>JBEGMS010000274.1:0-5092 GCA_041182985.1 Actinomycetota bacterium | reverse complement strand
ACGTGCCGGAGATCATCGTGACCCCGAGCAGGATCGCGACCGCGGTCAGGACGGAGCGCAGCTTGCGGGTCGAGAGGCCGCGCAGGACGAGCCGGACCATCCCCTACTCCAGCGTCTTGATCGTGTCGAGGATCTCGGACGCCGACATGCGGCCCGAGTCGCGCACGACCTTCCCGTCGCGCAGGAACACGACGCGGTCGGCGATCGAGGCGGCGCTCGCGTCGTGGGTGACCATGATCACGGTCTGGCCGAACTCGTCGACGGCGCGGCGCAGGAGCGCGAGCACCTCGGCGCCCGTCTTCGAGTCGAGGTTGCCGGTCGGCTCGTCACCGAACACGACGGCGGGGCGCGAGAGCAGGGCGCGGGCGACGGCGACGCGCTGCTGCTGGCCGCCCGACAGCTCGGACGGGCGGTGCGTGAGGCGGTCGCCGAGGCCGATGGCGTCGATCAGCGTGCGCTGCCAGTCGGGGTCGGGGGAGGCGCCCGCGATGCGCAGCGGCAGCTCGATGTTCTCCTGCGCGGTCAGCATCGGCAGCAGGTTGAAGAACTGGAAGACGAAGCCGATCTTCTCGCGACGCAGGAGCGTGAGCTTCTGGTCGTTGAGGCCGGCGAGCTCCGTGCCGTCGACGATCACGCTGCCCGACGTCGGCTGGTCGAGCCCCGCGAGGATGTGCATCAGGGTCGACTTGCCGGACCCCGACGGGCCCATCACGGCGGCGAGCTGCCCGTGCGGGAAGGAGATCGTGACGCCGTCGAGGGCGCGCACCTCGGACTCGCCCTCGCCGTAGACCTTGGTCAGGTCCGTGGCGGCGACGACGTCGCCGGTGCGGTGCGCCTCCGCGGGGGCGGCGGCTTCGGTGGTGCTCATCGGGGGGAACTCCGGACGGTCGGGGTCGTCAGGATGTTCGCAGGCGAGCTGCCCGCGGATGGCGGGAACCCCGCGCCTAGAGCTTGCCGGCGGCCGCGAGGGTGAGGCGGCCCCACAGCTCCTCGCCGACCTTGGAGCGGCGGATGTACATGCCCTGCCGCGGCACGAACTCGCCCTCGAGCGCCAGCACGGGGCCGCGCTTCGGGCTCGTGGCGTCCAGGTACCAGTCGCCGTCGTCGAGCGTCTCGCCGGCGGGCGAGAACACGATCCGGCCGGCCTCCTCGTCGGAGAGGGGATCGAGCCAGGAGTACGAGCGGGGGTCCGTGGTCGGGGAGACGCCGCTCATCAGGACTTCTTGGCGGCCTTCTTGGAGGCCTTCAGCGGGTTGAGCATCTTCTCCTTGGCGTCCGCCGGGGCCTCCGCGAGGGGCACGAGGCCCTCGCCGCAGATGTGGCCCTTGACCCGCCGCAGGCAGGTCTCGGGGGTGGACCAGAGGGAGACGGTGCGGTGCCCGTGCTTGCAGATGTAGACGCGCGCGACCGCGGGGCCCGTGGCGACCGCGACGGCGGCGCCCTCGGCCTCGTACTCCTCGCCGGCCTCGCCCTCGAACTCCGAGGCGATCACGGCCTCGGTCTCGGCGTCCATCGGCTCGCGCTCCTCCTCCTCGGCCTCCTCGGCGGCGGCCTCGGGCTCGGACTCGGACTCGGCGGCGGGCGCCTCCTCGGCGGCCTCGGCGACCGGAGCCTCCTCGGCGGCGGCGTCGGCGGGCGCCTCTGCCTCGACGGCCGGCGCCTCCTCGGCGGCGGGCGCCTGCTCCTCGACGGCCTCGGCGGCCGGCTCGGTCTCGGTCTCGTTGTCCTGGTTCGAGGCTTCCACGTCGGTCTCCCGGGTGAAGGGGGTCGGCGGGATGGTAGGCCAGCCCGGCCGGTCTTCGCGGCGGTTCCCACCGCGACGGGAACCCTTGCACACCCCTGTTCGGGCGGCGGCGCTCCCCGGCCTGCGGGTACCATGCAGATCGTGCCCAACACCAAGCAATTCCAGTATGAGGTCGACGTCGCGTGGGATGGTCGGCGCGCCTCCACGCTCACGAGCGGCGACCTGCCCGCGATCCTGTCCGGCCCGCCGAGCGACTTCCCGATGGGGGAGCCCGACCGCTGGAGCCCGGAGCAGCTGTTCCTGGCCGGCCTCGCCTCCTGCACGATGATCTCGTTCCTGGCCCACGCCGAGCACAAGGGCGTCGAGGTCACGGGCTACTCCGCCTCGATCGGCGGCACGGTCATGCGCCGCGTCGAGGACGGCCGCTACGCCTTCGTCCACGTGCACCAGCGCCCGAGCGTGACCGTCGCCGCGGGTCACGCCGAGCGGGCCCGGGAGCTGATCGGCAAGGCCGAGCGCGACTGCTTCATCTCGGCGTCGACCACCGCCGAGGTGCAGAACGACTGGGAGATCGCGGAGGCGTGAGCGAGCCGCGCGACCCGGTCCAGGGCTCCTACCCGGCCTTCTTCGGGATCCTGCGCACCTACTGCGGCGTGCCGCCCGCGACGAGCCGCGAGGAGGTCGCGGCGGCCGACGTCGTCGTGATCGGCGCGCCCTTCGACGAGGCCGTCTCCTACCGCCCGGGCACGCGCTTCGGGCCGCAGGCGGTCCGCGAGGGCGAGGACGTCAACGCGATGGGCGAGCGCCCGAGCGTGCACGCCGGGATCGACCCCCTCGCCGAGCTGCGCATCGTCGACTGGGGCGACATCGACGTCCAGGCGGGCAACATCCCCCACTCGCACGACCTGCTCGCCGAGGCCGTCGGCTTCGCGCTCGGCGCCGGCACCCTGCCGATCGTGATCGGCGGCGACCACTCGCTCTCGCACGCGATGCTGCGGGCGCTGCACGCGCAGTACGGGTCCGACGGCTACTCGGTCATCCACTTCGACACGCACGCCGACACCGGCGACCCCGCGTCGGGCGAGCCGCCGCACGGCACGCCGTTCCGGGCCGCGATCGAGAACGGCGAGCTCGACGGCTCGCGGATCTTCCAGATCGGCCTGCGCGGCACCTGGCCGACGCCGCCCGAGTTCGACTGGATGCGGGCGCACGGCATGCGCTGGGCCACGATGGACGAGGTCGAGGACCGCGGCCTGCCGGCCGTCGTCGCCGAGGCGATCGCCTTCGCCGCGGAGCGGGCGCCGCGCACCTACCTGACCGTCGACATCGACGTCCTCGAT
Organism: Actinomycetota bacterium; assembly: GCA_041182985.1. GTDB lineage: Bacteria > Actinomycetota > Thermoleophilia > Gaiellales > F1-60-MAGs149 > F1-60-MAGs149. The sequence goes on along the minus strand of JBEGMS010000274.1, from coordinate 2,008 downwards.
CCGGCCTACGCGCCGGGGACGGGCACGCCCGAGCCGGGCGGGCTGACCACCCGCGAGCTGAAGCGGGCGGTGCTGACCGTGGCCTCGTCCCTCGACCTCTGCGCCATGGACCTCGTCGAGGTCTCACCGCCCTACGACCACGCCGCGGTCACCGCGATGGCGGGCCACCGCGTGATCCTCGACTGCCTCAACGGCGTCGCGCTGCGCCGCACGGGCCGGACCGCGCAGCGCCAGATGCCGTGAGCCTCCTCGTCGCCTACGCGGACCTCCACGAGGACGCCCTCGTGGGGCCCCTGCTCGACCTCGCCGAGGCCCCCGATGACGAGGTCGCGGCCGCGGAGGCCGCGCGGGCCGCGCTCGAGCTCGAGCTGCCGGTCGCCATGGCGATCGCCCTCGCGGTCGTGGCCTCCGAGGGGCCGTTCGCCCTCGCGGCCCGCCGCGGCATGCTCCCCGACGACCCGCGCGTCGCCCTCGCGGGCCGCGAGCTCGGCCGGATCGGGGAGCTCGCCCACGGCGACGCCGCGCGCCTCCTCGCCCGCCACGGCCTCGACGGCGCCCTCGGCGGCCGCGCGCTCGGCCCCGAGGAGCGCGACGCGATCCCCGTGGCCGCGCTCGCCCTCGCCGACCGCCTCGCCGGCTCGGCGGGCTGGGACGGCGCCGCGGCCGACCTCGCGGCCTTCCACGCCGCGGAGGGCACGGGGGCGCTGGCCATCAGCCGCGTCCTGCGCTGGGTCGATGGCGAGCTGGTGGGCGTGCCCACCCCGGACCGCACCACCCTGGAGGACCTCGTCGGCTACGAGGACCAGCGCGCGCCGCTCCTCGACGACCTGCGCGCCTTCCTGCATGGGGCGCCCGCCAACGACGCGCTCCTGCACGGCCCGCCCGGCACCGGCAAGTCGGTCGCAGTGCGCGCCTGCGCGGCCGCCTACGCCGATCAGGGGATCCGCCTCGTGCAGGTCGAGCGCGACCAGCTCGACGGCGTCGAGGCCGCGCTGATCGAGCTGCGCGACGGCCCGCGGACCATCCTCTTCCTCGACGACCTCGTCGTCGACGACGGCGAGCGCCTCGACCGCGTGCTGCGCGCCACCCTCGACGGCGGCGTCGTCGAGCGCCCCCCGAACGTGATCGTGTGGGCCACCTCGAACCGGCTCAACCTCACGCACGGCTCGCACACCGAGCGCGCCGACGACGTCGACGCCGAGGAGATGGTCGGGGAGAAGGTCGCGCTCGCCGCCCGCTTCGGCCGCCGTGTGCGCTTCCCCCGCCAGGACAAGGCCGCCTACCTGGCGATCTGCCGCCACCTCGCCCTCGAGCGCCTCGGCGCCGTGCCGGAGGACCTCGAGGCGCAGGCGATGCGCTTCGCAGTGCAGGGCCACGGACTGTCAGCGCGGACCGCCCGGCAGTTCGCGGACCAGCTGCGCTAGCCGCGACCCCCGGCCCGCGGGCTACGGGTAGAGGCTGGTCGCCGGCGGCACCGGAATGCCGAGCGGCCTCGCCGCCTCGACGAGCTCCGCGATCAGGAGCGCCTTCGTCGCGCTCGCCGCCGCGCTGTAGCGCCATGCCGTGTCGTTGATGTGATCCGCCCCGTTGCGGAGCCAGATGATGATCTGCTGGTTCGCGATGACCGACTGCTGGTAGGACCGCAGCAGCAGGCGGCTCGCGCGCTCGAGTCCGGCCGGCGCCTGGCGGTAGACCGCAATGCGCCGCAGCGTCGCCTCGCGGGCCTTGAGCGTGTCGCTCTCGATCAGGTCGGCGGTCTGATCGGGGGTCAGCTCACCCGCGTTCATCCGGTCGAGCAGGTTGTTGAGGCGCATGCGCGCGGGTGCGGCACTCTGCATCTCCGCGATCACGCGGCGCAGCCACTCGGCCTCGGTCATCGACCGGAAGGCGAACGGCGCGCTGGAGCGCGTGGCACCCGTCTCCGGCACCGTCATGCGGGCGACGACGCGCAGGGTGCCGCGCTTGACGAGCAGCGCGCGACCCGCGGCGTTGAGCGCGACCTTGGCGG
>JBEGMS010000273.1:0-2714 GCA_041182985.1 Actinomycetota bacterium | reverse complement strand
GCTCGACGTCGAGGTCGGCGACGACCGCGGCGATCGTCGCGTAGAGGCCGACCACGAGGTGGAGCTCGACGACCTCGCGCAGCCCGATCGCGTCGCGCAGCGCGGCGAAGGCGGCGTCGTCCGTGCGGCGGCGTTCGAGGATCGTCGGGACGGCGTCGAGCAGCAGGCGGTCGTCGTCCGCGAAGCCGCCCGCGTCTAGGTCGTCCGCGTCGATCGCGGCGATCTCCGCCTCCGCGATGCCGACCATCCGCGCCACCTCGACGTGGTGCATCCACTCGTACTCCGAATCGAGCAGCCGGGCGGTGCGCAGGATCGCGAGCTCGCGCCGCCGCGGGGTGAGGTCGGCGTCGTTCCAGAGGCTCGACGTCAGCGCCATCAGCGGGGCGAACGCGGCATCCGCGTGCGCGAGCGCCAGGAAGACGTTGTTGCCGGGCAGCCCCGCGAGCGCAGCGCGCGTCTGCGGCGAGAGGGCGTCTGGGTTCGGTTCGGGTGCGCGCGCCATCGGCGCGGGCATCCTCGCAGAGGCTGCCGCCATGGAAGCCACCGAGGAGATTTTTCCTTACATTCCTGATAACGTAAGGAATATGCGGCAGGGCCCCCGCAAGAGACGCGCCCCAGGCGGCGCCACGATCGCGCGAATGACGAGCAAGGGCCAGATGACCGTGCCCAAGCGCGTGCGCGAGTTCATGGGGCTCGAGCCCGGCGATGCGGTGCTGATCTCGATGCTCGGGCCGGATGTGACGATGCGTCGGATAACCCCACTAGACGAGTGGGAGCGCCCGCCGATCCCCGAGCACCTGCGCGACCTCACCGATGCGGAGCAGCAGGGGCTGATCGACGAGGGATACCGCCAGCGGTGGCGGGAGAAGGCGTCTCGCGAATCCGAGGAGCCGCCGCACGAGGGCGGCGAGGCGACGTGAGCGCCTACGTCGACACGAACGTCCTCGTCCGCCACGTGGCCGAGGACGATGGCGCCCTGTCGCCGCGGGCCGCCCGCCTGCTGGGCCGCACCGGGCCGCTTATCCTCACCTCGACGGTGTTCCTCGAGACGGCGCATGTCCTGCGGAGCCGCTACGGGTACGCGCGGGACGACGTCGTGACCGCGCTGCACGGCATCCTCGGGCTGCCCTCGATCGCCGGCGACCTCGAGCTGCTGGCATCGGCGCTCGAGCACCACCTCGTCAACCGAATCGACCTCCCCGACGCCCTCCTCGTCGCCCGTGCCCTGCGGGACGGCCCACCCGTGATCGCCTCGTTCGACCGCGAACTGGACCGCGTGCCCGGCCTCGAGCGCCTCGCCCCGTAGGCCCGTCCGCAATGATGCCCCGGTCCGACGGAGGGGGAATCACGATGGCCGAGCAGATGATCCGCATCACGAGCGGGGACGTGCAGTTCCTGGCCCGGATGGAGCCGGAGAAGGCGCCGAAGACGTGCGCCGCGTTCCTCGAGCTCCTGCCGTACGAGCAGAAGCTGATCCACGTCCGCTGGAGCGGCGAGTCCTGCTGGATCTCACTCGGCGACTTCGATCTCGGCGTGCCCTTCGAGGACGCCACCAGCCACCCCGCCCCCGGCGAAATCCTCTGGTACCCGGGCGGCATCTCCGAGTGCGAGCTGCTCTTCCCCTACGGGCCCTGCTGCTTCGCGTCGAAGGCCGGTCAGCTGGCGGGCAACCACTTCCTCACGATCGTCGAGGGCAAGGAGAAGCTGCACGCGTTCGGGGCCAGCACGCTGCAGGTCGGCGCGCTGCCGATCCGCTTCGAGCTCGCCTAGGCCGGCACGCGCCCGGCCAGCCGGATCGCGAACATCCGCGGCCACCACTTGCCCGTCACGACCATGTGGCCCGTGACGGGGTCGCGGGCGATCCCGTTGAGGACCTCGCCCGCGCCGCCGAGGCGCGAGCGCAGCCGCGCCATGTTGAGCCAGGCGCGCACGCGCCCCGTCTCCGGGTCGATCAGCGCGATCCGGTCGGACTTCCAGACGTTGGCCCAGACGATCCCGTCGCGGTACTCGAGCTCGTTGAGATCCTCGACCGCGATCGAGCCGTCGCGCACGGACACGAAGCGCCGCACCGCGAAGGTGACGGGATCGAGGAAGCGGAGCATGTCCGTGCCGTCCGAGGCGATCAGGGACGTGCCGTCCGTGGTCAGGCCCCAGCCCTCCCACGCGTAGGCACGGGCGCCCTGCGGTGCGAGCGACCCCGGACGCCAGAACAGGACCCGGTTCTCGAGCCACGTCAGCTGGATCGCACGACCGCCGTGCACCGTCAGCCCCTCCCCGTAGTAGCCGTCCGCGAGGGCGACCCGCTTCAGGACCCGCCCCGTCTCCGGGTCGAGCCGGCGCACGCTCGACGCGCCGTAGAGACCGGTGCTCTCGAGCAGGACGCCCCCGTGCGCGACGAGGCCCTGCGTGAAGGCGTCCGGATCGTGCGGGCGCTCGTCGAGGACGCGCCAGGGGAGCGTCGGGGCCGCGGCGGCCGGGGCGGCAAAGAAGACAAGGGCCATGGAGATGCCGACCGCCGCGAGCGTCGGGATCAGGCCTGCGGAGACGCGACACGCCACCGACCTACCGTACCAGCGGCGGGAAGCAGCCACCCGCCGCCGGTACGGAGGACGGTCAGCTGCGCCTGGCCCGCGCGAAGAGGTCGCTGTAGTCGCGCGGCTCGCGGATCTCGAGGGTGACGATCCGCGTCATCGAGGCGTAGCCGGGGGCCCTGC
>JBEGMS010000272.1:0-7503 GCA_041182985.1 Actinomycetota bacterium | reverse complement strand
AGCGCGGAGGACCCCCGCGCCCGCCCGACCCCCTAGACCTGCAGGAAGCGGCGCATCGTCAGGCCGGAGCCGAGCGCGCCGATGCCGAGGCCGGCCAGGATCAGGAGCACCACGAGCAGCGGGAAGGCGATCGCGTTCGGGGAGCCGCTGCCGGCCATCGCCGTCTCCACGCGGTCCGCGAGCAGGGTCTGGTAGCTGACGGCCAGCAGGATCGTCGCGCCGATCGCGCCCGCGACGCCGCAGATCATCCCCTCGATCATGAACGGCAGCCGCACGAACCAGTTGGTCGCGCCGACGAGCTTCATCACCTCGACCTCGCGGCGGCGCGCGAAGATCGACAGGCGGATCGTGTTGCCGATCAGGAGCACGGCGGCGATCGCCAGGACCACGCCCATGCCGAGCAGGACGAGCGTGATGGTGCCGGCCGTCTTCAGCACGCGATCGGCCTTGCCCGCCCCGTAGTCGGGGTTCGGCAGGCCCGGCCGCGGCGGGTCGAGGCCCGGCAGGCCGGCGACGGCCTTGGCCACGGTCGCGGTCTGGTCCGGGTCGACGGCCTTGAACTCGAAGGAGGCGGGCAGCGGGTTGCCGAGCGTCAGCTCGAGCAGCTCGGAGTCCTTGCCGAGCTGCTCCTGCAGGCGCAGGATCGCGTCGTCCTTCGAGATGAACTGCAGGGAGTCCGGCTGCACGCCCGGCGTTTCGGTGATCGTGCGCTGGATCTCCGCGATCTGCTTGTCGGTCGCCGAGTCCTTCAGGTAGGCGCGGATCGTGACGTCGTCGCGGACCTTGTTCGAGTAGTTGTAGACGTACGAGCCGAGCGCGATCCCGATCCCCGCGATGAACATCACGACGAGGACGGTGACGACGGCGGCCACCGTGGTGGCGAAGTTGCCGCGCAGCGACTTGAGCGCCTCGAGGATGAAGAACTTCCAGCGCGTCTCCACTACGCCTCGTCCTCCTCGACGTAGCCGCCGCGGCGGTCGTCACGCGCGACGCGGCCCTCCTCGAGGGCGATCACGCGGCGGCGCATCTTGTCGACCATCTCGCGGTCGTGCGTGGCCATCAGCACCGTGGTGCCGGCGCGGTTGATGCGGTAGAGGAGCTGCATGATCCCGATCGACGTCTCGGGATCGAGGTTGCCGGTCGGCTCGTCGCAGATCAGGAGCGGCGGGTGGTTGACGAACGCGCGCGCGATCGAGACGCGCTGCTGCTGGCCGCCCGACAGCTCGTGCGGGAGCTTGTCGATCTTGTCGGCGAGCCCGACGAGGCCGATGATCTCCGGCACCTTGCGCTCGATCACCTCGTTCCGCTGCCCCTGCACCTCGAGGGCGTAGGCGACGTTCTCGTAGACGGTGCGGGTCGGCAGCAGCTTGAAGTCCTGGAAGACGCAGCCGATGTTGCGGCGCAGCTTCGGCACCTGCGAGCGCTTGAGGGTGCGCAGGGAGCGGCCGCCGACCTGGACGTTGCCCGAGGTGGCGTCGATCTCCTTGAGCAGCAGCTTGATGAACGTCGACTTGCCGGAGCCGGAGGGGCCGACCAGGAAGACCCACTCGCCCTTGTCGATCTGGAGCGTCACGTCCCGCAGGCCGACGACGTCGCCCGGGTAGACCTTCGTCACGTTCTCCAGCAGGATCATCGCCTCCGCGCGGGGCGCGAACGGGCGCTGGAACTCGCTGGTCTCGCCCGCCATCGCAGACAGCGCCTCGGCGCGCCGGCGGCGGCGCTCCTCGGCCTCGCGCTCGAGCTCGTCCTCGCTGCGCAGGGCCGTGTCGGCGATCTGGACGGGGCCCGGATCGTCGAGCAGGTCGGGCCGGTGCAGGGCCTCGGATGGGGAGTCGCGCTTCAGCATCGGACCTCGCCCACCCTATCAGCGGATTTCCCGCTCAGGGCATCACGGTTCCGCAACATCCTCGCCCTCGGCCGCGCTGCGGCCGAGCAGGAAGTCGCGGATGAAGGGGTCCAGATCGCCGTCGAGGACGCCCTGGGCGTCCCCGTCCTTCCGGCCGGTGCGGTGGTCGTTGACCATGGTGTACGGGTGAAGGACATAGGAGCGGATCTGGCTGCCGAACGTGTTGTCCTGCGTGATTCCCCGCTCCTTGGCCAACTCCTGCGCCCGCTTCTCGAGCTCGAGCTCCACGAGTCGGCTCTTCAGGACGCGCATCGCCGTCACCTTGTTCGACGTCTGGGAGCGCTCGTTCTGGCACTGCACCACGATCCCCGTCGGCAGGTGCGTGATGCGCACGGCCGAGTCCGTCTTGTTGACGTGCTGCCCGCCGGCGCCCGAGGCGCGGTAGGTGTCGATGCGGAGATCGCCCTCGTCGATCTCCACCGCGACGTCGTCCGCCACCCACGGCGTGACGTCGACGCGGGCGAAGGCCGTGTGGCGGCGGTGCGCCGAGTCGAAGGGAGATAGCCGCACGAGCCGGTGGACCCCGCGCTCGGCGCCCATGATCCCGTACGCGTTCTCGCCGTCGAGGAGGAGCGCGACGGACTTGAGCCCCGCCTCCTCCCCCGGCGAGGCCTCGAGCAGCTCGGACTTGAAGCCGCGCCGCTCGGCCCAGCGCAGGTACATGCGCAGCAGCATCTCCGCCCAGTCCATCGCGTCCGTGCCGCCGGCGCCCGCGGAGATCGTGACGACGGCCGGCCCGGCGTCGTACTCGCCCGAGAAGAGCGCGCCCGCGTGGCGCGCTCGGACGACGCCTTCGAGGCGCGCTCCTGGTCGTCCCAGAAGCCCGGCTGGGAGATCTCCTCGTCGAGCTCGACGAGGCGGGCGCTCAGGCGATCGGGGTCAAAGGTAATCACGGACCCACACGAGGCGGGCCCTGATCCCCTCGACGGCCTGGGCGAGCTCCTCGGCCGACGGCGCGGTGGACTCAGCCACGGCGCTTCTTCTTCGTCGGCTTCTTGCGGCGTCCGGCGGAGCCGGGCGCCTGGCCGCGCATCGTGCTGGACGAGCGATCGTCGGGTGCGGCCGCGGCGGGCGTCGACGAGCCGCCCCACTCCTGCGCCTTCGACCAGGCCGTGTCGGCCCGGACGGGCGCGGCCGCCGCGGCCGGCGGCGCCAGCGCGTCCGGCGGCGCCGATCCCGGGCCGTCGAACGCGCTCACGTCCTCATGCTGGGCGATCAGCTGGTCGAGGTCCTCGTCGATCTGGAACGGGTCGAGCACCGCCCGACCCTCGGGGCCGTCGACCTCGATCACGAACTGGAACAGCCCGCGCACGACCTCCTCGCGCACCTCGCCCATCATCTCCTGGAACATCGCGTGGCCCTCGGTGCGGTACTCCACGACCGGGTCCTTCTGGGCCAGCCCGCGCAGGTGGATGCCGTCGCGCAGGTAATCCATGTTGTCGAGGTGCTCGCGCCAGCGGGTGTCGATCGTCTGCAGCAGGTAGAACCGCTCCGCCCGGCGCATCAGCTCCGGGTCGATCGTCGAGAGCACGCGCTCCTTGCGCTCGTAGGCCGTTGCGGCGTCGGCCACGGCGCGGTCGATCATGTCGTCGAGGACGAGCTCATCGGCCGAACCGAGGTCGGCCGCGGTGAAGCTGACGGGGTAGAGCGAGCGCAGCCCGACGATCAGGTCCTCGGTCGTGCGGTCCGCGGCGACCGGGGCCCCGTCGCCCTCCTCCATCCCCTCGCGGAACTCCGGCTCGGCCGCGCCCGTGAAGTGCGCCTCGACCATCTCCTCGACGCACTCGTCGACCCACTCGCCGATCAGGTCGGAGATGTCCGCGCCCTCCAGCACCTCGCGGCGCTGGCCGTAGACGACCTCGCGCTGCTTGTTGAGCACGTCGTCGTACTTGAGGACGTTCTTGCGGATCTCGAAGTTGTGCTCCTCGACCTTCTTCTGCGCGCCCTCGATCTGGCGCGAGAGCAGCTTGTGCTCGATCGGCTCGCCCTCCGGCGGGCCGAGGCGGTCGAGGATCTTGTAGATGCGGTCGCCGGCGAACAGGCGCACGACCTCGTCCTCGGCGGACAGGTAGAAGCGCGTCTCGCCCGGGTCGCCCTGGCGGCCGGAGCGGCCGCGCAGCTGGTTGTCGATGCGGCGCGACTCGTGCCGCTCGGTGCCGAGCACGTAGAGCCCGCCGAGCTCGGGCACGCCCTCGCCGAGCTTGATGTCGACGCCGCGGCCGGCCATGTTGGTCGCGATCGTGACCGCGCCCCGCTGGCCGGCGTTCACGATGATCTCCGCCTCGCGCTCATGCTGCTTGGCGTTGAGGACGTCGTGCGGGATCCCGCGCCGCTTCAGCAGGGCGCTGAGCTGCTCGGAGGTCTCGATGTCGATCGTGCCGACGAGGACCGGCTGCCCGCTCGCGTGGCGCTCGGCGATGTCGTCGACGACCGCGTCGAACTTCTCGGCCTTCGTCTTGAAGATCAGGTCGTCCCGGTCGAGGCGGACCATGTCCCGGTTGGTCGGGATCGGCACGACCTCGAGCTTGTAGATCTCGGCGAACTCGTTCGCCTCGGTCGCCGCGGTGCCGGTCATGCCCGCGAGCTTCGCGTACATCCGGAAGTAGTTCTGGATGGTGACGGTCGCGACCGTGATGTTCTCGGCCTCGATCCGCACGCCCTCCTTGGCCTCGACGGCCTGGTGCAGGCCCTCGCTCCAGCGGCGGCCCTCCATGATCCGGCCCGTGAACTCGTCGACGATCTTGACCTGGCCGTCGACGACGACGTAGTCCACGTCCTTCTTGTAGAGCGACTGGGCCTTGAGGGCCTGGACGAGGTGGTTGACGAGCTGCCCGTTGCCGGGCGCGTAGAGGTTCTCGATCCCGAGGGCTCGCTCCACCTTGTGGATGCCGTCCTCGGTCGGCGCGACGGTCTTGCGCTTCTCGTCGATCTCGAAGTCGTCGGGGATCCGCAGCGTCTTCGCGACCTTCGCGAACGAGTAGTACGTCTCCGGCGCCTCCTCGGGCTGGCCGGAGATGATCAGCGGCGTGCGCGCCTCGTCGATCAGGATCGAGTCGACCTCGTCGACGACCGCGAACGCGTGGCCGCGCTGCACGGTGTGCTCGAGCTCGACGGCGAGGTTGTCGCGCAGGTAGTCGAACCCGAACTCCGAGTTGGTGCCGTAGGTGACGTCGCAGGCGTAGGCCGCGCGGCGCGCGGCCGGGTCCATGCCGGCCTGGATCACGCCGACGGTCACCCCGAGCATCTCGTAGAGCGGGCTCATCCACTCGGCGTCGCGACGGGCGAGGTAGTCGTTGACCGTGACGAGGTGCATCCCGCGCCCGCTGAGCGCGTTCAGGCAGACCGGCAGCGTGGCGACGAGCGTCTTGCCCTCGCCGGTCTTCATCTCGGCGATCATGCCGCGGTGCAGGCAGGCGCCGCCGATGATCTGCACGTCGAAGTGGCGCATGCCCATCGCGCGGGCCCCGGCCTCGCGCGCCAGCGCGTAGACCTCGGGCTCGAAGTCCAGGAGCGCGCGCTCGACGTCCTCGTGGTCGGGGTCCTCCCCCACCTCGGCCTGGAGCAGCTCGCGCAGCTCGGCGTAGCGCTCGCGCAGGCCCTCGTCGGTGAGCGCGGCCGCGTCGTCGGCGAGCGCGTTCGCCTCGTCGACGATGCGGGCCAGCTCGCGCAGGCGCTTGCCCTCGCCGACGCGCAGGAGCCGGTTGAAGAGCTCGGCCATCGGGCGAACCCTACCAGCCGGAACCTGAACGGCGCCTGAGGGAGAGGCCCGCATTACGGTTCCGCCCGTGCGCCCCGAGCCGTCCGCAGCCCCGCCCGCGACGCCCCTGGCGGCCATCGCCGAGGCGTGGCTGGCCGGCGACGTGACCGCCCTCGAGGCGGGCCGCCGGATCGACCTGCTCGAGCGCGAGGCGCTGTACGTCCCGACGCCCGCGCACGACGAGCTGGTGCGCCTGTTCCCGACGCGACCGGGTGCCGATCCCGACGCCGTCACCGTCCGCCTGCTCCTGCGCGCCCTCGACCTCGACGCCCGGGAGGGCGCCACCCTGACCGCGCTGGCGCGCCGCCGCGCGCTCCTCGCGGCCGTCCACGAGCTCGGCCCCGCCGACGCCGTCGAGGACGTCGTCCTGCGCCCGGGCGAGCGGGTCATGCTGGGCACGCCCGGCGGCCGCACCGCGCTCGACGCCCTGCTCGCGGGCGACGCCGAGCCGTTCCTCGCCTGGCTCGAGCGCACCGTGCTCGACCCCGACGCCTTCACCGCGACCACGCTCGACGTGCCCCTGCACGACCTCGACGGCCTCTACGAGCTCGTCGAGCGCCTCGCCGACGCCACCGAGGCGCTGGCGCCGGGCGCCGCGCGCGTGATGGTGGCCGACGAGTGGGTCGCGGAGACCACCGTCGCCGCGCTCGCCGAGGACGTGCCCTTCGCCGACGTCGCCCGGGCGATCGGCGTGACGCTGCTCGAGCGCGACGCCCCGGTCCTGCTCTGGCACGCCGTCCACGAGCTCGCGCTGGTGACCGAGGACGATCCCGAACTGCGCGCCCGGATGCTGGCCCGCACCCTCGTCGTCGCGGAGCGCGAGGCCGGGCGCTGCCCCGCCGACGTGGCCGCGCCGCTGCTCACGGAGCTCGGCACGCGCGGCGCGATCCGCACCCTCGACGTCCTCGCCCCCGCACTCGGCGTGCGCGCCTGGCAGGCGATCGCGAAGGGCTACCTGCGCCGCGCGATCGCGCAGGAGTGGCACGCCTGGCGCGAGGACGTGCGCCGCTGGGCCGCCGAGGACGACGCCGTGCGGGCGCTGGCGGCGTTCGACGCGCTCCTGCGCGCGCCCGCACCGGAGCCGGGCGCCGTCGAGTGGTTCACGGAGTCGCCCGCCGAGTCGGTGCGGCTCGCCTGCCGCGGCCGCCTCGGCCTCGAGGGCTGACGCTACGCGGCCCGGAGCCGCCGGTGCGGGTGCGCCCGCCGGCGGTGGTGGTCGTCCGAGGCTTCCTGCCGGATGCCGCGGAGGGCGTGCGTGACCGCGTCGCGGAACGCCACGCCCGCGGCGCGCGTCCGCAGCACCTTGCCCCGCGCGACGATCGTGATCTCGGCGACGCAGGCCGCGCGGATCCGCGGGTTGCGCTCCTCCGAGAACTCGACGTCGGCGGTGGCGTCGGGCGGCATCAGGCGCGCCAGCTGGGCGAGCCGGGCCGCGGCCAAGGCGCGGACCTCCGCGGGGACATCGACGTGACGTGCATGGACCCTGACCTTCATCGGGGTGACCTCCTCGTCGTCGTGCGCTCCTGCGGCCCACCCTACTCCTCTCCCCCTCCGGGCGGAAGCGCGCTCCCTAACGGTTCCGTCACGACGCGCGCGAACGTGACCGCCGCCACCTCCCGCGCCCCCTGGCGCGCGAGCAGCGCGGCGCAGGCCGACAGGGTCGCGCCGGTGGTCATGACGTCGTCGACGACCACGCAGCGGGCGGGGGCGCGGCCCCAAGCGGCGATGGAGCGGCCCGCGAGCCGCCGCCGCGCGGCCGCGCTGCGGCCGCGCTGGGGCCGCTCGGCGGCGCGCACGAGGAGGTCGGCGCGCAGCTCCAGGCCCCAGCGCGGCCGCAGCG
>JBEGMS010000271.1:0-3323 GCA_041182985.1 Actinomycetota bacterium | reverse complement strand
GATGATGGCCGGCCCCTGCTCGATCGAGACCTACGAGCAGACGCTCGCCTCCGCCGCGGCCGTGAAGGCCGCCGGCGGCGCCGTCCTGCGCGGCGGCGCCTACAAGCCGCGCACCTCGCCGTACGCCTTCCAGGGCCTCGGCGTCGAGGGCCTGCGCATCCTGCGCCGCGTCGGCGACGAGGTCGGCCTGCCGGTCACGACCGAGCTGATGGACGCCCGCGACCTCGCGGACGTCGTCGAGCACGTCGACATGATCTGGATCGGCGCCCGCAACATGCAGAACTTCAACCTGCTCAGCGAGGTCGGCCGCTCCGGCAAGCCGGTCATGCTCAAGCGGGGCATGTCGGCGACGGTCGAGGAGCTCCTGATGGCTGCCGAGTACGTCGCCAAGGGCGGCTGCGACGACGTGATCCTCTGCGAGCGCGGCATCCGCACCTTCGAGAAGGCGACCCGCTTCACCCTCGACGTCAGCGCGATCCCCGTCCTCAAGGCGGAGACGCACCTGCCCGTGATCGTCGACCCGTCGCATGCGGCGGGCAAGCGCTCGCTGGTCCTGCCGCTCGCCCTCGCGGCGGTCGCGGCGGGGGCCGACGGCCTGATCGTCGAGACCCACCCGACGCCCGAGCACGCCCTCTCCGACGCGGCCCAGCAGATCCCCTCGGCCGAGTTCGGGGCGTTCGTGCAGGACGTCGAGCGGCTCGTCCAGGTCAGCGGCCGGACGCCCAGCCGGTAGGCGGCCATGAAGGTCGCGATCGCCGGCCTCGGCCTGATGGGCGGCAGCCTCGGGCTGGCGCTGCGCGAGCGCGGCCATGACGTGACGGGCTTCGACCGCGACCCCGCCGAGGCGGCGCTGGCCGTCGAGCGCGGCTGCGCGGACCGCGCCGCCGCGAGCCTCGCGGAGGCGGCGGCCGACGCCGACCTCGTGGTGGTGGCGACGCCCGTCTCCGCGATCGCGGCGCTCGTGGCCGAGGCGCTCGCCGCCAGCCCCACGGCCACGGTCACCGACATCGGCTCGACGAAGGGCCAGATCATGGGCACCGTGCCCGCGGAGGGCCGGGCGCGCATGGTCGGCGGGCACCCGATCTGCGGCTCGGAGGCGCACGGGGCCGCCGCGGCCCGCGCCGAGCTGTTCGGCGGCGCCACCTGGTTCCTGACCCCGACCCTCGAGACGGAGCCCGAGCGGCTCGCGCAGCTGCACGCCCTCGTCGGCGAGGTCGGCGCGCGCCCCGTCGTGGTCGACGCCGACCAGCACGACCGCATCGTGGCCCTGACCAGCCACATCCCGCACGTGCTGGCCAACGTGCTCGCCCTGCAGGTCGCCGAGGGCGACGTCGACGGGCACCGCCCGCTCGACACCACCGGCGGCTCGTTCCGCGACATGACGCGGGTGGCCGGTGCCAACCCGGCGATGTGGATCGACATCCTGCTCGACAACCGCAGCGCGGTCCTGGCCGCCCTCGACGACGCGCGCGCCCGCCTCGACGAGGTCTCCCGCGCGCTCGAGGCCGGCGACGCCGACTACCTGCAGCGCTGGATCGGCGGGGCCCGCGAGGCGCGCAAGGAGACCCTCGCCCGCGCCCACCGCACCGCCCCGGCCGAGCTCGTCGACCTCGTGGTCTCGGTCCCCGACCGCCCGGGCGCGATCTCCGCGATCGCCCTGGCGCTCTCGGCCAGCGGCATCAACATCGAGGAGTTCGCGCTCACCCACATCTCGCCGGAGTCCGGCGGCGAGATCCGCATCGTGGTCGCCGGTGACGCCCAGGCCGACCGCGCCGTCGAGGTGCTGCGCGCCGAGGGCTGCGCGGCGTTCCGGGCCGAGCCGGGCGGCGCCGCGTGAGCGCGCCCTGGCACGTCGCCCCGTCGGGGCCGCTGGTCGGCGAGCTGGCCGTCAACGGCGACAAGTCCGTCAGCCACCGCGCGCTCCTGATCGGCGCCCTCACCGACGGGCCCGTCGACGTCGAGGGCTGGGGCGACTCCGCCGACACCCGCGCCACGCTCGAGGCCGTGCGCTCGCTGGGCGTCCGCGTCGACGACCACGGCCACGGCCGCCTGACCGTGCACGGCGTCGGTCTCGACGGCCTCAGGCCGCCCGTCGGCGCCATCGACGTCCGCAACGCCGGCACCCTGATGCGCCTCTTGAGCGGCATCTGCGCGATGCAGCCCCAGGGCGTCTTCACGCTCGACGGCGACGCGTCGATCCGCACGCGCCCGATGGAGCGCGTCGCCCAGCCCCTGCGCGCGATGGGCGCGGAGGTCGAGACGACCGACGGGCGCCCGCCCGTGACCGTCACGGCCGGCCGGCCCCTGCAGGGGATCGAGCACGTGCTGCCCGTCGCCTCCGCCCAGGTGAAGTCCGCGATCCTGCTCGCGGGCCTGCGCGCAACGGGCACGACCACGGTGGTGGAGCCCCAGCCGACCCGCGACCACACCGAGCGCATGCTGCGCGCCGCCGGTGCGCGCGTGACGGCCTCGGGCGCGCGCGTCGCGCTCGAGCCGGCCGAGCGCCTGCACCTCGACCGCATCGAGGTGCCCGGCGACATCTCGTCGGCGGCGTTCCTGATCGTCGCCGCCACGCTGATCCCCGAGTCGCGCATCTTCCTGCGCGGGATCGGGATGGGGGCGGGGCGGACCGGCATCCTCGACGTGCTCGAGCGGATGGGCGGCCGCGTCGCCGTCTTCAACCGCCGCACGACGGACGCGGGCGAGCCCGTCGCCGACCTCGAGGTCGCGCACGCCGAGCTGTCCGCCTCCTCGATCCGCGGCGACGAGGTGCCGGCGCTCGTCGACGAGCTGCCGATCCTCGCCCTCGCCGCCTGCTGCGCCCGGGGCAAGACCCGCGTCCGCGATGCGGGCGAGCTGCGCGTGAAGGAGTCGGACCGCCTCGAGAGCGTCCGCGACGCGCTCTGGCGGATCGGCGGCCACATCGAGGTCGAGAACGACGGCTGGTTCATCCGCGGCGTGCCGACGCGGCTGCGCGGCGGCACGGTCGACCCCCACGGCGACCACCGCGTCGCCATGCTCGGCGCCATCGCGGGCCTCTACTCGGAGGAGGGCGTCACGATCGCGGACCCCGGCGCCATCGACGTCTCCTTCCCGGGGTTCCGGGCGCTGATCGAGGCGGCCACGGCGGTGCGGCGATGATCGTCACCATCGACGGGCCGGCGGGCGCCGGCAAGTCCACCGTCTCGCGCGCGCTCGCCGAGCGGCTCGGCTACCGGCACCTCGACACCGGCGCGATGTACCGCGCCGTCACCCTCGTCGTGCTCGAGACGGGCGGCGACCCGGTGGCCGTGGCGCAGGAGGGGGCCTGGACGGCGCATCTC
>JBEGMS010000270.1:0-4464 GCA_041182985.1 Actinomycetota bacterium | reverse complement strand
GGGCTGGCCTGGCTCGGCGGAGCGCCCGACCGGAGCCTGATCGCGCTGCCCGGTGCCGCCTGCCCGCCCGCCGTCGCCGGGCTCCTGCTGCGTTCGCAGCCGCCCGGGGTCGCCGTCGGCGCCTGCCCGGTGGTCGCGGGCCGCCCCGGGGACGGCGTGGGGGTCGCGGCCGACGGCGCGCTGCTCGACGTCGCCGCCGCCGCGGTGCCCGCCGAGGCCGCCGCCGCGCTGGGCGAGGGCCTCGTGCTGCTGCGCCTCGACGCGGCGTCGCCCGGGTCGGTGCGGGCGTCGGCGGACGCGCTCGCCGTGACCTGGCGGGCCGCGTCGGCGACGGGGCTCGAGGTCGACGGGGCCGCCTGGGGCGTCGTGGCCCGCGCGGCCGCGCGCTACCTCGTACCCGACGCCTGACCCGGCTCAGTCCGCCGGGAGGACCTTGCCCGGGTTCATCAGGCCGAGCGGGTCGATCGCCGCCTTGACGGCGCGCATCATCCCGAGCCCGGCCGCGCCGTGCTCGGCCTCGAGGTAGCCCGACTTGCCGTAGCCGACGCCGTGCTCGCCCGAGCAGGTGCCCTCCATGGCCAGGGCGCGCTGGACGAGGCGGTCGTGCAGCGCCTCGGCCGCGTGGACCTCGGCCGGGTCGTCGGGGTCGAGCAGGATCGTGAGGTGGAAGTTGCCGTCGCCGACGTGGCCCAGGATCGTCGCCATCACGCCCGAGGCGTCGAGGTCGAGGCGGGTCTCCTCGACGCAGTCGGCGAGGCGCGAGACGGGCACGCAGACGTCGGTGGCCATCCCCCGGCAGCCCGGGCGCAGGGCGACGGCGGCCTCGTAGGCCTGGTGACGGGCCGACCACAGCCGCTCGGCCTCGGCCGGGTCGTTGGTCCAGGTGTAGTCCTCGGCGCCGTGCCCCCGCACGACACCCCCGAGCCGGTCGGCGTGCTCGCGGACCCCGCTCGCCGAGCCGTGGAGGTCGATGAAGAGGGTCGGGCGCTCCGCGATCGGCAGCCCGCTGCGCTGGGCGATCGCCCGCATCTGCAGGGCGTCGAGGAGCTCGATGCGGGCCACCGGCAGGCCCAGCTGGATCGTCTCCGTCGCGGCCTCGACGGCATCGCGGACGCTCGGGAAGCTGACCACGGCGGCGCTCTGGGCCTCCGGCAGCGGGTGGAGGCGCAGGGTCAGCTCGCAGATCACGCCGAGGGTGCCCTCCGAGCCGATCATCAGGTGCGTGAGGTCGTAGCCGGCCGACGACTTGCGGGCCCGCGAGCGCGTGCGCGCGATCGAGCCGTCCGGCAGCACGACGGTGAGGGAGAGGACGTTCTCGCGCATGGTCCCGTAGCGGACGGCGGTGGTCCCGGAGGCGCCGGTGGCGGCCATGCCGCCGAGGGTGGCGTCGGCGCCCGGGTCGACGGAGAAGAAGACGCCGTCCTCGCGCAGCCGCGCGGCGAGCTGGCGGCGCGTGACGCCGGCCTGCACGGTGCAGTCGAGGTCGTCGGTGCGCACGGCGAGGATCCGGTCCATGCGCGACAGGTCGATCGAGACGCCGCCCCGCAGCGCCGCCACGTGCCCCTCGAGCGAGGTGCCCGCCCCGAACGGCACCATCGGCACCCGGCGGGCGTGGCAGGCGGCGACGACGGCCGCCACCTCCTCGGTGGAGCCGGGCAGGCAGACCAGGTCGGGGCGGCTCGTCGGGTGCCACGACTCGTCGTGGCCGTGGCGCTCGAGCTCGGACTCGGCGTCGGTCACGTGGGCCGCGCCGACGACGGCCTCGAGTTCCGCGCGCAGCTGGGCGATCCCCTCCACGGATCGGACCCTATGCGACCAGGGCCGCGGCCCGCAACCGCGAGGGCGCTACCCTGCCCGCCGTGGACTGGTCCTTCGCCTCCGACAACAGCGCCGGCGCGCACCCGCGCGTCCTCGAGGCGCTCGCGCTGGCCAACGCGGGGACCGTGCACGCGTACGGCGACGACTTCTCCACCGGGCGGGCCGTGGCGATGCTGCGCGAGCTGGTGGGCGCCGACGCGGCGGTGCAGCTGGTCGCGACCGGAACGGCCGCGAACGTGCTGGGCCTCGCGCACGTCCTGCGCCCCTGGGACGCCGTCGTCTGCGCCGACACGGCGCACCTCCTCAACGACGAGAGCACCGCGCCGACCGCCTACGGCCTGACCCTGCTCGGCGTGCCGATCGACGACGGCAAGCTGCGGCCCGAGCACGTGGCCCGCGCGGCCGCGGTGATCGGCGACGAGCACTCGCCGCAGCCCCGCGCCGTCTCGATCACCCAGACGACGGAGCTCGGCCTCGTCTACGACGTCGCGGAGGTGCGCGCCCTCGCCGACGAGGCGCACCGCCACGGGATGCTCCTGCACGTCGACGGCGCGCGCATCGCCAACGCCGTCGCCGGCCTCGGCGTCCCCGTCGGGGAGCTCCTGGCCGGCGTCGACCTCGTCTCGTTCGGCTTCACGAAGAACGGGGCGCTGCAGGCCGAGGCGATCGTGATGCCCGACCCCGCGCTCGGCGAGCGGCTCGCGTACACCGTCAAGCGCGGCATGCAGCTGGTCTCGAAGGGGCGCCTGCTGGGCGCCCAGATCGACGTGCTGCTGACCGGCGATCTCTGGCTCGACAACGCCCGCCACGCCAACGCGATGGCGCGCCGGCTCGCCGACGGCCTCGGCGGGGTGGAGGGTGCGGAGGTCGCCCTGCCCGTCCACGGCAACCACGTCTTCGCGCGGCTCGAGCCGGCCGTGCCCGGGCGGCTCGCCGCCCGCTACGCCTTCCACGAGTGGCAGACGCGGCCCGGGCTCCACCGGCTGATGTGCTCGTGGGCGACGACCCCGGACGAGGTCGACGCGCTGCTCGCCTGCGCCGCGGGCGCCTAGCCCTGGTCGCCGATCCGCCGCCAGGCGGCGGCGAGGCCGGCTGCGCCGTCGCCGAGCGGCTCGAGGAAGCGCCGGCGGATCCCGTCGTGGTGGATCGGGGCGGCCGCCTCGAGCTGCGCGCGCCCCGCGTCGGTGAGGACGGCGCGCACGATGCGCTGGTTCTCCGCGCGGCGCTCGACGAGCCCGGCCTTCTCGAGCCGGGCCACGACCCGCGTCACGCCGCTCGGCGACAGCACGACCGCCTCGGCCAGCTGGCCCATGCGCAGGCCCTCGGCGGGGCCGTTCGCGAGGGTCACGAGGACGTCGTAGTCGCCGAACGAGATCCCGCACTCGCGCTGCAGGTCGCGGTCGAGGGCGCGCACGAGGTCGGCGTGGGTGCGCAGGAGGCCGTACCAGGCGTCGCGCTGGTCCGGGTCGAGGTCGCGCCAGCGGCTCATGGCGGGAAGCTCGCCGCCATCCGCTCGAGCCAGGCCATGGCCGGCGCCACCACGGCCGGGTCGACCGCGTGCTCCCCGTCGGTCTCGTGGTACTCGACGAGCAGGCCGCCGGCCTTCAGGGTGGCGGCGGCGTCGCGGGCGAACTCGACGGTCATGACCGCGTCGTGGCGGCCGTGGTAGACGAAGGCGTCCATGCTGGAGCGGCCGTCGAGGTCGGCCGCCCAGCCGTCGACGGTCGGGATGAACCCCGCCAGCGCCATGATCCCGGCCGGCGAGGGGCGATCGGGACCGAGCCCGAGCGCGTAGCTCATGACGGCGCCCATCGAGAAGCCGCCGAGGATGGTGCGCTCCGGGCCGAGGCCCGTGCGCGCCCAGGTCGCGTCGTGGAAGCCCGCGAGCGCCGCGTAGGCCGCGTGGAACGTGTCCGGGTCGGGGTAGCCGACCCGCGGCACGACGTACCAGTGGCGCCCCGGCCAGCCGGGCAGCTCGAGCGGGCCGCGCGGCGCCACGACGTGCAGCCGCCGCCCGGGGTCGAGGACGTCGGCGAGGGGAAGGAGGTCGTGCGCGTCCGCGCCGCGGCCGTGGTGGAGGACCCAGAGGCCCACCGGCTCGCCTGCGGCGGGCCGCTCGAGGTACTCGAGGCCGCTCATCCGGCGAGCGCGCTGCGGGGGTTGTCGAGCGGCGTCAGCGAGCGCTCGAGGTGCTCGCGCAGGTGCTGGTGCATCGCGGGCAGGCGCAGCTCCTCGCCGAGCCGGTCGGGGTCCTCGTCGACCGCGAAGCCGGGGGAGAGGGTGGCGATCTCGAACAGCAGCCCCACCGGCACCCGGAAGTAGATCGAGCGGAAGTAGTCGCGGTCCATCACGGGCGAGACGCGGGCGCCCGCCCGGGCCACGCGGTCCTGCCAGCCGAGGTGGTCCTCGTCGCGTGAGGCCCAGGCGATGTGGTGCACGATGCCCGCGCCGCTCCGGCCCGGCTCGGGCGGCGCCGCGTCGAACGCGAGCCGGAAGGTGCGCGCCTCGCCGGCGGCGTCGTAGGCGCCGTCGCCCGCGTAGGAGAAGCCGAGCAGCTCCGTCAGGACGGGGTCGACCGCGTCCGGGTCGCCCGGGGCGTACGCGCGCGCGGCCTCGATGCCCGTGATCGCGCACTCGGCCGGGACG
>JBEGMS010000269.1:0-2738 GCA_041182985.1 Actinomycetota bacterium | reverse complement strand
CCGAACAACCGAAGGACCCCCCATGAGCGATTCCCCCGTCCTCGTCACCGGCGCCACCGGCTTCATCGGCGGCCGCCTCGCCCGGCGCCTCGTCGACGCCGGCGTTCCCGTGCGCGCCATGGCGCGGAACGCCTCGGCCTCTGTGGCCCCGGGAGCCGAGCTCGTGGTCGGCGACCTCACCGACCACGCCTCGCTTGAGCGAGCCTGCGAGGGTGTCTCGGCGGTGATCTCGTGCGCCGCGATCACGGGCGACAAGAAGGCCCCCGCGGGCGGCTACGACGCGGTCAACGCCGAGGGCATCGGCGCCCTCGCCCAGGCCGCGACCAAGGCCGGCGCCGGGCGCCTGATCCACTTCGGCGGCATCGACACCGCCGGCGCCAAGCCGGGGCCGTACCTGACGGGACGCCGCCGCGGGGAGGAGCTGCTCAAGGCCGCGGGGGTCCCCTGGACGATCCTGCAGCCGTCGGTGCAGTTCGGGCCGGGCTCGCCCTTCATCCGCGCGATGTCGGGCCTGGTCAAGGGCCCGATCGTCCCGGTGGCCGGCAACGGCCGCACCAAGATCCAGCTGATCCACGTCGACGACGTCTGCCGCGCCGCACAGGACTGCCTGACGGGCGACGGGCGGCTCGGCCGCTACGTCGAGCTGGGCGGCCCCGAGGCCGTCGAGTACGACCGCGTGCTCGACGTGATCGGCGGCGCGATGGGCAAGCCGAAGGTGCGCAAGGTGCACGCCCCGATGGGCATCGTGAAGCTGCAGGCCAAGCTCCTGCAGGTCCTCCCGAACCCGCCGGTCACGCCCGCTGCCGTCGAGCTGCTCGAGCACGACAACGTCGCCGCGTCGCTCGACGTCGTCGAGCGCGAGTTTGGTTTCCAGCCGGTCGGCTTCGCCGCGCACGTCGCCTCGCACGGCCTCGAGCTCTGATCGCGGATACTGCGGCCCCGTGGGCCGGCTGATTCTCGCCTCGACCTCGCCGCAGCGGCGGGCGATCCTCGCTGACCTCGGCGCGGACTTCGAGGTGGTCCCACCGGGCTACGACGAGGTGCCCCTGCCCGGGACGGCCGCGGAGGTCGTCGTCGCCCGCGCGCTCGGCAAGGCCCGCGCGGTCGCGGCGGTCCGGCCGGAGCGGCCCGTGGTCGGCGTGGACACCGAGGTCGTCCTCGATGGCGATGAGGTGCTCGGACAGCCCCCGGACGCCGACGCGGCGCGCGTGATGCTGCGGCGTCTCGCCGGGCGCGAGCACCGCGTCCTCTCGGGCGTCGCCGTGATCGGGGCGGGGGAGGCGACCGCCTGCGTGGAGACCCGCGTGCACCTGCGGGCGCTTCCCGACGACGAGCTCGAGGCCTACGTCGCGACGGGCGAGTGGCGGGGCCGCGCCGGCGGCTACGCGATCCAGGCGGAGGGCGGCGGGCTCGTCGCGACGATCGACGGCGACCTCGACAACGTCATCGGGCTGCCCGTGGCCGCGCTGCGCGCGCTCCTCGCCGCTGAGGGGCACGCGCTGCCCGTGGCGGGAGGGAACGCCGCGGGGACGTAGAATCCGACCCCAGAAGCGGCGTCTCCTGCCGCTGAGGGGGCTCCCATCGGCATCAAGAACTGGATGTTCGGCTTCGGCAGCCGCGACATGGCGGTCGATCTCGGCACGGCCAACACGCTCGTGTACGTGCGCGGGCGCGGCATCGTGCTGTCCGAGCCGTCCGTGGTGGCCCTCGACCAGATGACCCGCCAGGTCCTCGCCGTCGGCATCGAGGCGAAGCGGATGCTCGGCCGCACGCCCGCCTCGATCACCGCGATCCGCCCGCTCAAGGACGGCGTGATCGCCGACTTCGAGGTCACGGAGGAGATGCTGCGGCACTTCATCGCCAAGGTGCACCAGAACCGCTGGGCGCATCCGCGCGTCGTGATCTGCGTGCCCTCGGGCGTCACGGGCGTGGAGAAGCGCGCCGTGGAGGAGGCCGCGCTGTCGGCGGGTGCCCGCGTGGCCTACCTGATCGAGGAGCCCATGGCCGCCGCGATCGGCGCCGGGCTGCCCGTCTCGGAGCCGTCCGGCAACATGATCGTCGACATCGGCGGCGGCACGACCGAGGTCGCCGTCATCTCGCTCGGCGGGATCGTCGTGGCGCAGTCGATCCGCGTCGGCGGCGACGAGCTCGACGAGGCGATCGTCAAGCACGTCCAGCGCACGCACAAGCTCCTGATCGGCACCCAGACCGCCGAGCAGGTCAAGATCGAGATCGGCAGCGCCTTCCCGCGCGCCGGCGATGACGCGCAGGCGGAGGTGCGAGGTCGCGACCTCGTGACGGGCCTGCCCAAGACGGTGATCCTGACCGCCGACGACGTCCGCGGCGCCCTCGAGGAGCCGCTCGTCGAGATCATCGGGGCGATCAAGGCCACGCTCGACCAGACGCCGCCGGAGCTCGCCGCCGATGTGATGGACAAGGGCATCGTGCTCGCGGGCGGCGGGGCCCTCCTGTCGCGGCTCGACGACCGCATCCGCGCCGAGACCCAGATGCCCGTCCAGATCGCCGAGTCGCCGCTGACCTGCGTCGCCGTCGGCTCGGGCCGCTCCCTCGACGAGTTCGAGGTGCTCCAGCGGATGCACATGAACCGCAGCTCCGGCCGGCGCCGCCGCTAGCGCGCGGCGTGACCGGATCCGACCCTGTGCGAGACTGACGGCCCATGCAGTACGCCCACCTCCCGACGCCGGCGGACACCGACCAGCGGCCGCTCGCGGCCGGGA